>CAIQIC010000376.1 GCA_903871765.1 uncultured Lentisphaerota bacterium | reverse complement strand
GCCCGGTAATAGTTGTTGCGGTACAGCACGCGCTTCGTGCCCTCGCATTCCCTGAGCTTGATCCATTCCGGGTTGCTCGCCGCCACGCCGCTGCGGCTGAGGCTGACCCAGCCCTTGCTGCCGAAAAACGTCGTGCCGTCGCCGCTGAAATCCTGGCGGTACTTTTTGACGATCGCTTCGGCGTGGTTGGTGCTCACGAAATGCATCGGGATCCCGTCGCCGAACTTGATCTCCACGTCCCACGTGGCGCAGGTGTCGAACAGGGCCTGGGGCGTGGGAAAGACGCCGGTGCCGCGGAATGAAACCGGGCCCTTGGTATCGGAATTCATACCCCAGATGGCGATGTCGAGGGGGTGCGCGCCCCAGCCGGCGATGAAGCCCAGGGCGTAATCGGAACAGTAATACGAGCCGCGCTCGGTGATGCGGTCCTGCGAACAGGGCTTCATTGGAGCAGGGCCGAGGTAGAGGTCGTAATCGAGACCCTCGGGCACGGGGATCTCGTCGAGCGACCCGCCGCCTTCGCCGGGCGGCGCCCAGACCTCGAGCCGCTGCAGGTCGCCGATGTAGCCGTTGAGCACCAGTTCAACGCCGCGTTTGAGCAACTCCTGGCTGCGCTGCATCGTGCCGTATTGGAAGATCCGGTTGTGTTTCCGGCAGGCGTCGAGCAGGGCGCGGTTCTGGGCCAGCGAGTGGCCGAGCGGCTTCTCGATGTACACGTCCTTGCCTGCACGCACCGCGGCCAGTCCGATGGGCACATGCCAGTGGTCGGGCGTCGCGATAACGACCGCGTCAATATCCGGGCTGGCGAGCAGCTCGCGAAAGTCGTTGTACAGCTTCGGGTCGTGGCCCTGCGACTGCTTCACGATGCCGGCGGCGCGTTCGCGCCGCTGGCGGTACGGATCGCACACCGCGGCGGACACGGCGGTGTCCACGCCCAGGAAACAGTGCAGCAGGCCGGTGCCCTGTCCGCCGTTGCCGATATGGCCGAGGCGGATCTTGCGGCTGGGCGCGGCATCGCCGCCCAGCACGCGGGCCGGCACGAACTGCGGCGCGGCCGCCGCGGCCAGCAGGCTGCCGATAAAGTGGCGGCGGTTGACGCGATGTTGATCATTCATAAGCGCTCTCCTGTTGAAATGTGCCGCAAGGGCGATGGATGGACATTGACAGGTCCCTGGCGGTCGTTCAATGCTTTTCTCCGCCGCGTTCGTTCCGTTCCTGCTCCTCCCAAAGGAAGGACTTGCAGTTTCCAGATTTCCTCATGGCCCAACGCTGATTCAATGCTTTTCTACATTGCGTGGGCCAGCATCAGCCTCCGGCTCCGCCGCGCCCGTCGCGGCCCAGGCGACGCCGCGAAGCAGCAAGCGCTTGAAGCCGGGATTGTTCATGGCCCGGACATCGTGGCCCAGCAGCAGGGTGAAGCCGCGGCCGGCGCCGAGCCGGGTCGCGAGCGCGATGGGCTCCGGCCGGCCGGTGCCGCCGAATTCCTCTTTCGGCGTCACCGTGGCCAGCACTTCCGTGCCGGGCGCGAGTTCCGTAGTCTGCCAGAATTCATCGAAGGTGGCGAAATCCGCCAGGCCGGTGACGATGGGCTGGGCGGCGGCCAGGTGCACCTCGTTCGTGTGCGGCTGGCCGTGGCCGGTGCGTTGGCCCCACGATGTGCCGGCCAGTTGCTGGAACTCCGGCCAGTCGTAAAACACCGAGCTGCCTGCATGCACGGCGACGAACCCCTTGCCTTTCCGGATGTGATCCAGGAACGCCGCGCGTACCTCCGCGTTCCAAACCGCGCCAGGATCCTTCTGGCCGAACGTGTTGAAGTTGCTCAGGATCACGTCGTAAGGCGCAAATGAGGCGGGGGTCAGCGCGGCCACGTTCGTGGAGACCTCCACGGCCCAGCGCCCGGTGCTTCCCAGGATTTCCCGGAGCACCGGCGTGGTCGCCCGCCAGTCGTGGTTGTTGGCGCCGGACAGGATCAGCACGCGCCGCGGGGCGGCTTGTCCCGCCGTCGTCGCCAAGGTCAGCACCGCCACGCTGCACAGCCCAAACCATGTGTTCATGTTTTGATTCTAGCAGATTCCCTGCGCAGGTTCATGTATAAATTCGCCGGGAGCCAAAAGCCTTGTTGCGACAACGCCAAGCGACTATCGTCGGCAGCATGAAAGGGCTTCGCTATACCACCCCTCAAGGCCCGGAAGCCGAGTACGAACCCGGCTCGCATAGCCACGTGCTGCGCAATCTGAAATGAGGGCGGGGCTCCGACGGGGCGATATTCTTGACGGATAATATCATGTTGGGGAGAAAGAAAGATGAAGAATCTATTCATATTCATGAGCGTTTCTGCCGTTGCGACGTCTTGCGCTCAGATTAGCCAGCGTGCTGCTTCCAGCCCAGATTGTCAGAGTCAAACCAACAATGTCGTTGCTGTGCTGGCAGGATATAAAGGCTATGTGCCTATATCGACAGGGCAAAGAGCGGGCCGTTTTTTTGACAATAGGTCCAGAGGTCAAAGAATTACACTACAAAGCGCCTCCTGACCTGGGTTGTTTATGCTCTTTGCGTGGGGCTCGGTCAACCCCGTTCTCTGCCGATTTACCTCCTGGCGTCTGAGACG
>CAIQIC010000375.1 GCA_903871765.1 uncultured Lentisphaerota bacterium | reverse complement strand
CCCGACTTTTTCAGCGGAATCGACATTCGACAATTGGAGCCCCCGCCGTTGCAGAGCACAGATGGTTGCGTCCTGGGCGGACGGGACATCGGCGTGAATAAGGCTGCGGTACCGCTCGTGCAATTCCGCCTGCCGCTCCAGGAAATGCTTATGGTCGACGTCTTTCGCGAAAATCTTCCGCCGCTCGAAACCCCACCCGAACACGTGATGCCAGCCGTTCTCCATCGTCATGCGCAACGGTCCTATCATGCTTGTATTCCATCACCCACCGGCCGGCCTGTCATTCACTATGTCGAATGTCCAGCCCTGACCTCTGACCCCTATTCGCTTTTGCTGGAGGAATTGATCGCGATCCTGGCATTCTCCAGGCGTTGGCTGACGCGATTTGTTGGGCGGGGTGGTCACGGTGTGCGGTTAGGTTGTTTCTTGAACAACTGATACTCGAAATTGACTGAGGGCGATATTCTCTCGACGGCGTAGCCATACCGCATCACGAACAGTGCTCCTACCGTCCAAGGAATAACGTTCGTCGTAAGTTTGCGACTGTTATAATCCCACACGGAAGTGAATGGCTCGACTTCAACTGCGCCGCTCTTAACGTCCTTAACGTAATAGGACCACTTGCCTGACTCAGCGACCAGAGGTTTCCCATGGACGGACACCTCGTGTCGGAACGAACCATCGGGTCGGAACTCGACGCGCTCAACGAAACCAGACGTCGCACCCTCGTAAACTCCCGGCAGGGTCTTGGCCCATTGAGCATCCGTCACGGTGTCCGAACATCCTGCCAGCACTACGCAAACCATGAGAAGAAACCAGCGCATGCTCATTCCGCCTAACCGTATTATTGATGTCACGGACATGGTGTCCTAATCTTCATGCCCCTTCATTTCGCGTTCTTTCGCGTATTTCGCGGGCCTTTTCTGCGCTGGGGATTCTCGGTTGCGGCTGGGCCGGACTGTGCCATCTGTGGATTATATCCCGCTCCCTCTGTCGGCTGGGCCGGGCGCGCGTCACAGGGGCTTGATCTTCAGGTTGCGGAACGAAACCCGGTCGTTGTGATCCTGCAGCAGGAGGTGCCCGTCCGGTCGTTCCCCGAAGTTTTTCGCCTTGGCGAATTTGCTGCGGGCCACGGCGGCGAGGAAGGCGTCCGAGCCGCGCTCGTAGGCGAGCACTTTCGCGCCGTTGAGCCAGTGCTCCACGTGCCGGTCACGGACGACAATGCGGCCCTGGTTCCACTCGCCCACCGGCCGCACCGGCTTGGTGTCCGGCGCCGGCAGGATGTCGTAGAGCGCGGCCAGCTTGCGGCTGCCGTCGGCGCGCGCCTTGGCGTCCGGATGGCGGGCGTCATCCAGCAACTGATACTCGCAGCCGAAGCCGGCCTTGCCCTTGGCGTGCTCCGCGTCCACGAAATATTTCACGCCGCTGTTGGCGCCCGGCGTCAGCCGGAACTCGAACTGGAAATCGAAATTGGTGTAACAGGCCACGGTGACGAGGTCCCCGCCCTGGCTGCCGGGCTCGACGGTCAACACGCCGTCCCGGATCGTCCAGCCGGCCGCGGGGAATTCCGGGGCGGCCAGGCTGCGCCAGTGCGTTGTGGTTTTCCCGTCAAACAGCAACTGCCAGCCGTCGCGGACTTCCTGGTCGGCCAGCGTATTCATCGCGGGATCGGTGGCACGGGCGGCGCCCGCGAGGGCGAGGCTCAGCATCAGCAAAAGTATCTTCATGAACAGTTCCTTGCTTGCGAAACGTTCTCCGGCTGGATTGCTTGTGGGCGGTCCTCCGCGGAGGACCGCGTTTGTCAGTTTGTTGTTCTCCGCAGGTGTTTCGTATACTACCGGAACGTTTACACGTTCCGCTCCGAGGAAGAACCATTCCGATTTTGTCTAACGCATTCCGTATTTCCATGGCATCCGCAGCCATCGGGTACGGATCAAAGCGGCGTCCCGTCTGCGCGCAGCGCTACGCCGGGCAAGCAAGCCGCCCACTCCAAAGCGGCTGCGCTACCGGCGCAGAATCCTCACGGCCCGGCGCGCACGCCGCCGACCACGGCGCCATCCGCCACCGGTTGATCCAGCGTCAGCGCCAACACCGTGAAAATCGGATCACGCTTGTCCGCCGCCAGCGTCAGGTCCACGCCCTTCTCGGTCTGTTGGAAGGCGACGTTGTCGCCGCCGGCCACTTTTTGCACCGCCGTGACCTTTTGCGGCAGCGGGCCGAGGCGCAGGACATCGCCCGCCCACTCCTTCACGAACACATACACGGTCTTCCCGCGGTGGCTGGAGCCGCCCCACTTGCCGTTGGCGAACGGGCCACCGCGCGTGCCGTAGACCGCCGCGGCGCGGGGCTTGATCCAGTCGCCAACCTGCTTGAGCAGTTCGACCTGGCGCGCTTCGATTTCGCCCGTCGGCATCGGGCCGATATTGAGCAGCAGGTTGCCGCCGCCGGACACGCAACTGACCAGGATG
>CAIQIC010000374.1 GCA_903871765.1 uncultured Lentisphaerota bacterium | reverse complement strand
GGGCCTGTGCTCCTACCTGCTGATCGGTTTCTGGTTCTCGAAGGACTCGGCCGCCAACGCAGGTAAGAAGGCCTTCATCACCAACCGGGTCGGCGATTTCGGCTTTCTGCTGGGCACCGGGATCCTGATGTGGTTTCTCGGGACCGTGGATTTCAACGCCATCTCGTCCGGCGTGACGCAGGGTCTGCTGACGCGGCCGGTGGCGACCGCCGCCGCGCTGCTGCTGTTTCTCGGGGCCACCGGCAAGTCGGCGCAATTGCCGCTCTACACCTGGCTGCCCGACGCCATGGAAGGCCCCACCCCGGTTTCGGCCCTGATCCACGCCGCCACCATGGTGACCGCCGGCGTGTATCTGGTGGCCCGCCTGAACGTCCTGTTCACGTTTTCCGGCACCGCGCTGACCGTGGTGGCCCTGGTGGGCGGCCTCACGGCCTGCTACGCCGCCACCATGGGCTTCGTGCAGTTCGACATCAAGCGCGTGCTGGCCTATTCCACCATTTCGCAAATCGGCTACATGTTCCTGGGGTTGGGCGTCGGCGCCTATGCCGCCGGTATTTTCCACCTCATGACCCACGCGTTTTTCAAGAGCCTGCTCTTCCTCGCCGCCGGCTCCGTCATCCACGCCCTGTCGGGCGAGCAGGACATGCGGCGGATGGGCGGACTGCGCCGCCGCATCCCCGGGACTTACCGGGTGTTCCTGGTCGGCGCCATCGCCATCGCCGGCGTGCCGCCGTTCGCCGGCTTTTTCTCGAAGGACGAAATCCTGGCGTCCGCCTTCGCCTCCGGCAACTATGTCGCCTGGGCGCTGGGCCTGACGGGCGCGCTGATGACAGCGTTCTACATGTTCCGCCTGATTTTCATGACGTTCTTCGGACCGGAGCGTATGGATGCGGAAACCGCCCACCACGTCCACGAGTCGCCGCCGGTCATGCTCCGGCCGCTGTACCTCCTGGCCGGGCTCTCGGTCGTCGGCGGCTGGGTGGGCCTCCCGGCGGTGCTGTTTGGCGGCGACTGGTTCGGCCGGTTCCTGGCCCCGGTGACCGGCCACCACGTCCTGCATCTAAGTCACGGGTTGGAGCTGGGGCTGATGGCGATCTCGATCGCCGCCGGCGCGGCGGGTATCGCCGCCGCCTATATCATCTACGTCCGGCGCGGCGGCGAGCCGGCCCGCGCCTGCGCGGCGCGCCTCGGACCGCTCTACACGCTGGTGGAGCGCAAGTACTACGTGGACGAAATCTACAACGGGCTGATCGTGGGCGGCTGCCTGCTGCTCGGGCGCCTGAGCGCGCTCTTCGACCAGGTCCTGATTGACGGCGTGGTCAACGGCGCCGCCGGACTGACGCGGCTGGTCTCCCGCGGCTCCATCCTCTTCGACGGCAGCGTGGTGGACGGCGCCGTCAACGGCGTGGGCCGCCTTCATCAGTTCGCCGCGCGGCACGTGCGCCGGCTGCAAACCGGCTATCTCTACAGCTACGCGCTGGCGGTGGTGGTGGGCATGGTGTTGTTCATTTCCGCCGTGTTGCTTTTCTAAGGAGAGGTTGCGATGACCATACTGGGTTTGCCGATTTTAAGCCTGATCACATTTTTCCCGCTGCTGGGCATGGTGATTATCATGGCGCTGCCGTCGGCCCGCGCCGGGGCGATCCGGTGGACGGCCAACGTGACGGCCGGCATCGAGTTCCTGCTCACCTTGCTCCTGCTGGGCGGTTTCCAGTCCTCGGCCGCGGGCATGCAGTTCATGGAGCAGAAGCCCTGGTTCCTGAACATTCAATACCTGCTGGGCATTGACGGCATCTCCCTGCTGTTGATCCTCTTGACGTCGCTGTTGACCTTCATCGCCACCCTGAGCTCCTGGTCCGCCATCCAGCAGCGCCTCAAGGAATACTACGCTTTCATGCTGCTGCTCGAAGTGGGCATGATCGGCGTGTTTGTGGCGCTGGACCTGATCCTGTTCTATGTCTTCTGGGAGGTGATGCTGGTGCCCATGTACTTCCTCATCGGTATCTGGGGCGGCGAGCACAAGCTGTATGCGGCCATCAAATTCTTCCTGTATACCCTGTTCGGGTCGGTGTTGATGCTGGTGGGCATCCTGGTGCTGTACCGGCACTACGGCACCACCAATCTGCTGGCCATGCTCGCGAGCGGCTCGCACCTGGCCTCCAGTCTGCAGCTCTGGGTGTTTGCGGCCTTCTTCGTGGGCTTCGCCATCAAGGTGCCCATGTTCCCGTTCCACACCTGGCTGCCCGACGCCCACGTGGAGGCGCCCACGGCCGGCTCGGTGATTCTCGCCGGCGTGCTGCTGAAAATGGGGACGTATGGTTTCGTGCGCTTCTCGCTCCCGCTCTTCCCGGAAGCGTCGCGCACGTGCATGCCCTTCATCATGGTGCTGGCCTTGATCGCCATCATCTACGGCGCCCTGGTCTGCCTGATGCAGAAGGATTGGAAGAAGCTCATCGCTTACTCTTCGGTGAGCCATCTCGGATTCTGCACGCTCGGCATCTTTGCCTTGAACCCGGCCGGCATCGCCGGTTCCATGCTCCAGCAGATCAATCATGGAATCTCGACGGGCATGCTCTTCTTGATTGTGGGCATCGTTTATGAACGACGTCACACGCGCGAGATCGCCGAGTACGGCGGCCTTCTGAAGGCGATGCCGATTTTCACGATCGTCTTCCTCATCGCGGCGCTCAGCTCGATGGGGATGCCCCCGTTGAACGGCTTCATCGGAGAGATCACGATCCTC
>CAIQIC010000373.1 GCA_903871765.1 uncultured Lentisphaerota bacterium | reverse complement strand
TGGAGCTGCTTGACCAGCAGTTCGCCCATCCGCGCGGCGTTCTCCATGCCGCCTTCGGCCTCAATCGCCTCCAGGGTCGCCAGCGCGGCGGCGCACGCGAGCGGCGTACCGCCGAAGGTGCTGGCGTGGTGGCCGGGCTGGAAGAGGTTGGCCAGCTTCGCGCCGGCGACGACGGCGCCGATGGGGTAGCCGTTGCCCAGCCCCTTGGCCAGCGAAAAGGCATCCGGTTGGACGCCGCTGTGCTGATAGCCGAACCACAGGCCAGTGCGGCCCATGCCGCACTGGACTTCGTCGCAGAGCAGCAGCAGGTTTTTCTCGTCGCAGAGCGCGCGCAGGCCGAGCATGAAAGCCGGCTCGGCGGCCACAATGCCGCCCTCGCCCTGGACCGCCTCCGTCAGTATGGCGACGGTTCGGTCCGTGACCGCCGCGCGCACGGAGTCGAGGTTATTGAAATCGGCGTACACAAAGCCGGCCGGCAGCGGCTCGAAGCCCTTCTGGACCTTGTCCTGGCCGGTGGCCGTCAGCGTGGCCATCGTCCGTCCATGAAAGCTGTTCCGCATCGTGATGAGTTCATAGCGGCCCTGGTCGTGGCCCCAGAGGCGCGCGAGCTTGATCAGGCCCTCGTTGGCTTCGGCGCCGGAATTGCAGAAGAAGCACTTGCCGCCGGCCAGCCCGGACCGCTCGACCAGCGCCTGGGCCAGTTGCGGCTGGTTTTCGTTGTAGAACAGGTTGGAGACGTGGACCAGCCGGCCCGCCTGCCGCCGGATCGCCCGGGTGACCGCCGGGTGACAGTGCCCCAGGCCGGTGACGGCTATGCCGGCCAGGAAATCGAGATACTCCCGTCCGTCGGCATCCCAGACCCGCGCGCCCCGGCCGCGCACCAGCGAGATGCTCGGCGCATAGGTGGACATGACATATTGCCTGTACAAGGCGATGATTTGCTCGTTGTTCATGCCGCTAAGGAACAACTTTCCCGCCGCGCTGTCAATGCGGGATTCCATCCGGCCATTGACGCCGGGTGAATTGTTCGCTAGGTTGACCAAGCTTTGTACGAAACCATCACGAGGGCAGGTTGTAACCCCGGAGTCGTCATGCGCAGCGAAAAAACATCCCTTATCCATCCCGTCCTGGGCGCGGCGCTGGCCGCGTTGATTCTGGCCGTGCCCGCGGGGGCGGCCCAGAAAAAGGGGCCGCTGAAGGTCTTTATCCTCGCCGGCCAGTCGAACATGGACGGGCAAGCCGACGTGCACACCATTGATTTCCTCGGCGAGGACCCGGACCCCGCCCGGGCCGCCCTGTTGAAGATATTCAAGCCCGACGGCAAGACGCTGATGACCCGCGACGACGTCTGGGTCACGAGCGATGACGTTTCCGGAATTCTCGGCCCCGGTTACGGCGGTCGGAAGGATTACTCCAAGCTGGGCCATTGCATCGGACCGGAATACAGCTTCGGCTATTTCATGGGCGAGGCCTCCGCCAACCAGATCCTGCTCATCAAGTATGCGCCGGGCGGCCAGAGCCTGTACCAGAATTTCCGTCCGCCGAGCGCGGGTCTACCGGACCCGATGCCCATGAAGGGCGGGCCGAACAAGACCAAGATCCCGATGACGGCCGAGGATTTCGGCGGTCAATATCGCGGCCTGGTCGGCTGCGTTCATGACGTGCTCAAGAATCTCAAGCAGCGCTTCCCCGCCTACGATGAAAAAGCCGGCTACGAAATCGTCGGTTTCGTCTGGTTCCAGGGCTTCAACGATATGATCAGCGGTGGAAAACCCGTTTCGGAATATGGCCAGAACTTGATTTGCCTGATCAAGGACCTGCGCAAGGAATTCAAGGTTCCGAATATGAAGGCGGTCGTCGGTGTCATGGGTGTCAACGGCGTGAAGAACGAAGTGGGGAAGCAGGGGGATATCCGCAACCAGATGCGTTCCATGAACACGGTGCCGGAGTTCAAGGGCAACGTGAAGGCGGTCGAGTCCGCGCCGCTGCTGGACCCGCGGGTCGTGGCCCTCAAGACCGCGGGCTGGTTGAACAAGGACCGCGATCTCAAGGCGAACCCGCTCACACCTGAGGAGCAGGCGATGCTGGGCCGCGCCACGTCAAACCTGGGCTTCCATTACTACGGCGAAGGCCGCTTCTTCATCCTGCTCGGCCAGGCGTTCGCCGAGGCGATGCAAGCGTTGCTGAAAAACTAAGGGCGCCTTTCTTTTCGCTTCCGTTTCGGGTCCGGGTTCCGCATATTTTCCTTATGCAACGCGTTCCCCCCTGGCGGGCGCCGCTCGAAGTCGCGCTGGTGCATCTGGGCCGGGCGGTCATCCCCGCCCTGCCCCGCCGTGCCGTCGTGGGCCTGGCGCGCCTCGCGGGCGCGGCGGCCTACGGCCTGGCGCGCCGCGAACGGCGCGTGGGCCTGGCCAATCTCGAGCTCGCCTACGGCGCCACGCGCACGGCCGCGGAGAAGCGGGCGATCCTGCGGGCGTCGTTCGGCACCTTCGCATTGATGCTGCTCGACCTTTTCTGGTTTGCGCGCCGCCGGACCGCGCGCCTGGCCCGCTGGGTCGTGCTGGATCCGTCCATGAACACGCTGTTCCAGCCGGGCGCCGCCCTGGGCATCACCGCGCACCTGGGCAACTGGGAACTGCTCGGCCAGGTCGTGGCCCAGCGCGGCTATCCCCTCGCCAGCGTCGCCGCGCCGCTGGCCAATCCCGCCGTGGACCGGCTTTTTCGGCGCCTCCGCGCGCACGACGGCCAGGAAATCATCCCCGCGGCGGGCGCCGCACGGCACATCCTGCGGCGCCTGCGCGCGGGTTACAAAATCGGCCTGCTACTCGACCAGAACACACCGCCGGATGAGGGCGGGTTGTTCGTGCCCTTCTTCGGTGTGCCCGCGCCCATGTCCAGCGCCGGCGCGGCGCTGGCGCTACGCACCGGCGCCGCCCTGTTCTTCGGCTTCTGCGTGCCGGAGCGCGACGGCCATTACCGCGCCTTCTCGACCTGTTTTTTCCAGCCGGACCCGGCGGACGACGCGGATCAGCCGGCGGCCGTGGCGCGCCTCACGCTCCGGATTGCCGGCGAGCTCGAACAGGCCGTGCGCGACCATCCCGGCCAGTGGCTCTGGATGTACAAGCGTTGGAAGTTCATCGCCCCCGGCACTGATCGGAACCGCTATCCTTTCTATGCCCGGCCGCTGCCGGAGAATGGCTCGACACCCCATCCGGCCTGAGTACAATCCCATCGTAAGCAACCTGGCATGTCAGGGATTACACACAGCCTGCGGTATGGCAGCCGGATGGGGGTACTCATCCTCGGCCTTTGGTCCGCCGGCCTGGCGCAGGCCGCGGACACCAATGTCGCGCCCACGCCAGTCCAGCCGGTGGATTACCGGCAGATGCTGCAGCGCGTGCGCGAGCGGACGCTGCGGATGGAGAACCTAGAAATCATACAGCAAGCGATCCGATCTTTCCAGATGCGCTTCGGCCGGCTGCCGGCTGATTTGAACGAGCTGCAAGCCCGCGGCCTCCAGGGTCGCCTTCCCCCGCCGCCGTCCAACATGGTGTATGAGTACGACCGGCAGCTCGGCAACGTGCGGCTGGCGATCGCCGCCAGTCGTGTTGAACAAGCCCCGGCGGCCTCCAACCAGGCACCGGCCGGGCTGATGGTGAATCCCTGACCAGACCGGCACCCAGCGCCGAGGGATGTTTCCTGGCACCGGGCCAAGGCACTCCGCTGGCGGTGCTTCCAACGACAGCGCGGGTGCCAGCGGCGCGCCTGGCCCTCCGGCTCAGGTGCCCCCGCTCATCGTGCCGATGATGGAAATCAACGGCAAGAACAGCGCGATGACGATGGTGCCGACCACCAGGGCCAGAATGATGATCAGGATCGGCTCAATGATCGACGTCAGCCCCTGGACCGTGCTGTCCACGTCCTCATCGTAGCTGTCGGCGATTTTCATGAGCATCTCGGGCAGCTTGCCCGTTTCCTCGCCGACTTCCACCATGCCGATCACCATCGGGGGGAAAACCTTGGTGGCTTCGAGGGGCGGCGCCATGTTTTCGCCCTCCTTGACGCTGTCGTGGACCACGTTGATGGCGCGGGCAATCACCTCGTTGCCGGAGGTTTCCCTGACGATGTTGAGAGCCTGCAGCACGGGCACGCCGGAGGACATGAGCGTGCCGAGCGTGCGCGCAAAGCGGGAGATGGCCGTCTTTTGCACCAGGACGCCGAAAATCGGCATGCGCAGCTTGAAGCGATCCAGCGCCAGTCGGCCGGCTTTGGTTTTGGCCATGATCCGGATCACGATGACCAGCGCCACGACACCGATGACGAACGACGGCAGATGGTTGGTCATCGCCCGGCTGACTTTCATGACCGTCATGGTCAGCATCGGCATCGTTTTGTTGCCGAGGAGATCCTTGAAGACATCCTCGAACTTCGGCACGATGTAGGTCATCAGGAAGATCAGGATCAGGCCGGCCATGATCAACACCACGATGGGATAGATCATGGCGCCCACGACCTTGCTCTTGATCCGCTGGGCTTTCTCCATGAATTCGGCCAGGCGCAGCAGGACGGTATCCAGGACGCCGCCGACTTCGCCGGCCTTGACCATGTTGACGAACAGTTTGTTGAAAATCCGGGGATGGCCGGCCAGAGCCTCGGCGAATGTGCTGCCGGATTCGATGGACTCCGACATCGCCAGCACCGCATGCTGGAGGACCCGGTTCTTCTCCTGGCGAAAGAGGATCTGCAGGCCCCGCAGGAGGGGGAGACCGGCGTCAATCAGGGTGGCCATCTGGCGCGTAAACACCATGAGTTGCTTGGTTTTGACCCGGGTCAGGAACGCCGGCAGGCGCAATTCCATTTTGAGCATGCCGCCTTTGGCGCCGCGCGCCCGTCCGGCGGCCGGCCGCCGGACGGGCTGCTTGGCCGGCTGTTTGGCCTGCTGCCGCGCACTGACCTCGCTGACGCTGGTCGGGAACAAGCCCTTCTCCCGGATCCTGGAGACCGCGGCCGTCTGGCTTTCCGCATCCACCTCGCCCTGGCTTTCCTTGCCTTTACCGTCGAGCGCCACGAATTTGAATTTTGCCATATATCCCTCCCGCGTGCGGCCCCGTTCACCCGCCGGCGCCGCTGGCTGCCGCCCCCCGAAATCTTACGTATATTTAAGCACTTCCTCCACCGTCGTGTACCCATCGAAAACACAGCGGATACCGTCATCGCGCAAGGTGCGCATGCCCAGTTCAACGGCCTTGTTGCGGATAATCAGCGTGGGCTTGCGCTGGTTGATCAGATCGCGAATCGGATCCTTGATCCGGAGATACTCGTAGATGCCGCGGCGCCCGCGGTAGCCGGTCTGGTTGCAATAGGTGCAGCCCGTGCCGAAGTAAAAATTGCGCCCGCCGATGGCGGCTTCGCTCATGCCGATCAGGTCCCGCACCTTGGCGTCCGGCTGGAATGCGGTGCGGCAGTTCTGGCAGATGGTCCGGACCAGGCGCTGCCCGAGCACCGCCTCGAGCGTCGAGGCGATCAAAAACGGCTCCACGTTCATGTCAATCAACCGCGTGATCGCGCCGGACGCATCGTTCGTGTGCAGCGTGCTGAAGACCAGGTGTCCCGTCAGGGAGGCTTGAATGGCAATTTCGGCTGTTTCCAGGTCGCGGATTTCGCCGATCATGATGATGTCCGGATCCTGGCGCAGGAACGAGCGCAGGGCGCGGGCGAACGACACGCCGATGGCCTCGTTGATCGGCACCTGCACGATGCCTTCGATGTCATATTCCACCGGCTCTTCAGCGGTCAGCAGCTTGAATTCGATGGTGTTCAAGCGGCGCAAGGCGGAATACAGGGTGGTGGTTTTGCCGGAACCGGTGGGGCCGGTGACGATAAGGATGCCATTGGGCTTGTCAATGTCCTCGCCGAAGAACTGGAACACATCGTCGGGCATGCCCAGGTTTTCCAACTCCAGCGACACAATGCTGCGGTCCAGCACGCGGAGCACCACGCTCTCGCCAAACTGGGTGGGCAGCGTGGACACGCGGAAATCGATCATGCGGCCGGCCACGGTCAGTTGGATGCGGCCGTCCTGCGGCAGGCGGCGCTCCGCGATGTTCAGGCCGGACATGACCTTGATGCGCGACGTGACCGGCAACGCCAGGTGCTTGGGCGGCGGGGCCATCTCGTACAGCGCCCCGTCCACCCGGTACCGGATCTTGAATTCGTCCTCGAACGGCTCGAAGTGAATGTCGGAGGCCCGGTTCTGTACGGCCTGATACAGCACGAGGTTGACGAAGCGCACGATGGGCGTGGCATTGGCCGCCTGGGCGAGGTGCGCGGCATCCTCCTCCGCCCGGACCTCCATCACCTCCCCCGCGTTTTCCATCTCGGTTTCCAGCGCCGAGAGCATGTCACCGACGGATTCGCTTTCGTCGCTGTAATAGCGGGTGATCTGGTTCTTGATGTCCTCCTCGGTGGCGACCACGAAGGACACATCGCGCGTGAGGACGAACTGGATCTCATCCACGCTCTCCGGGCTCGGCAGGTCGAACGTGGCCAGCACCACGGCCTGCGGCCCGATCTCCACCGGCACCACGTTGTACATGCGCACGATGCTGACGGGCACGGCCTTGATGACCTCCAACTGGATGTCGAAGTCCCGCAGCCGCGCGATACGGGTGCCCAGCATGCGGGCAATGATCTCCAGGAGCTGCGCCTCGGTCAGCAGGCCGAGGTCGAGCAACACCTGCCGCAGCGGTTTGCCCGTCCGCTCGTGCTCGTCCAGCACCTCCTGGGCCTGGTCCGCGGTCAACACGTGCTCCTCCCGGAGCTGCTGCATCAACGGATGCTTGTAGACGATGTCCGCCATGACCGGCCTATCTCCTCTTCTGCTTCTGAATCTCCTGCAATTTCTCCGTGATGTTCTCGGGGTCCTGGCACTTGGTGATGAGGTCCTCGTAACTGATCATGCCCCGCTCATAGAGGCTCATCAGGCTGGAATCCATCGTCATCATGCCCCATCGCGCGCCGGTTTGGATGTCGGAGGTGATGCGGAAGGTCTTGTTGTCGCGGATCAGGGCGCGGATGGACGGCGTGGCAATCATGATCTCGAACGCCGCGACGCGGCCGGGGACGTCCGTGCGCGTCAGCAACAGTTGGGAAACCACCGCCTGGATGGTGGAAGAGAGCTGGGTGCGGATCTGCTCCTGCTGGTCCGTCGGAAAAGCATCCACTATGCGGTCCACGGTGCGCGCCGCCCCCGTCGTGTGCAGCGTGGCGAACACCAGGTGGCCCGTTTCAGCCGCGGTGATGGCCGCCTCCATGGTTTCCAGGTCGCGCATTTCCCCGACGAGGATCACGTCGGGGTCCTGGCGCAGGCCGCGCCGGAGGGCCTCTTTGAAGGTCGGCACGTCCACGCCGATTTCCCGCTGTGTGATCAGGCTGCGCTTGTGGTCGTGGTAATACTCCACGGGGTCTTCCACGGTGATGATGTGGCAGTCGCGCTCGTTGTTGATGATGTTGATCATGCTGGCGAGCGTGGTGGTCTTGCCCGAGCCCGTCGGCCCCGTAACCAGCACGATCCCGCGCGGGCGGAAGAGCAACTCCTTGAACTCCACGGGCAGGCCGATTTCCTCCAGGGACAGCATCTTGGAGGGAATCAGGCGCAGGACGAGCCCGATCACGCCTTTCTGCCGGAAGACGCTCACACGAAAGCGGGCCTGGGTCCCGAACCCGAAGCCGAAATCCGTGCCCCCGCTTTCCCGCACCTTCTGCTGGTGGTCCTCGGACGTGATGCTCTTCATGAACCGCTCGGTATCCTCCGGCCGCAGGCGCTCGGCGTCCAGCGGTTGCAGGTTGCCGTGGATGCGCAGGATCGGCGGCGCACCCACCGGCAGGTGCAGATCCGAAGCGTTCTCGTCCACCACCAGTTGCAGCAGGTCGCTGATGGAAATGTCCGCCACTTTGAGGGCTGTCATTCCTGGTCTCCCATGGTTACCCGCAACACCTCGGTCAGGGTGGTCACCCCGGCCACCACCTTGCGCAACCCGTCCTCGCGCAGGGTGCGCATGCCCAGTTGGCGCGCCGTGTGGCGCAGTTCGCTCGCCGACACCCGCTCGAAGATCATATTGCGCACCTGGTCGTTCAACACGAAGATTTCATAAATACCCATCCGCCCTCGGAAACCCGTGTACAGGCACTCCGCGCACCCCTTGCCGCGATACAGCGTGGCCTTCTGCAGCAGCGCCGCCGCCGGCCCCAGCAGATGCAACTCGGACGCCGTCGGCGAATACTCCTCCTTGCACTTCTCGCAAATGCGCCGCACCAGCCGCTGCGCCATGATGGCGCGCGTGGAGGAGGCCACCAGGAAGGGCTTCACGCCGATGTCAATCAGGCGGATGATGGCGCTGGGCGCATCGTTCGTGTGCAAGGTGCTGAAAACCAGATGGCCGGTCAGCGAGGCGTTGACGGCAATTTCCGCCGTTTCCTTGTCGCGGATTTCGCCGATCATGATGACATTCGGCGCCTGGCGCAGGATCGAACGCAACGCGGCCGCGAACGTCAGCCCGATGTCCGAGCGCACGTGCACCTGGTTGATGCCCGCCAGGTGATACTCCACCGGATCCTCCACCGTGATGATCTTGCGGTCCGGCTTGTTGATATTGTTCAGGCAGGCGTAGAGCGTCGTCGTCTTGCCCGAACCCGTGGGCCCGGTGACCAGCAGGATGCCGTCCGACAGGCCGATCAACTGTTCGAAGGTCTGCTGGTCATCCGAGAAAAAGCCCAGTTGCGGCAGGCCCAGCAACAGGCTCGTCTTGTCCAGAATGCGCATCACAATGCTTTCGCCGTGGTTCGAGGGGATCGACGAGACACGCAGGTCCAGTTCGCGGCCCATGACGTTGATCTGGATGCGACCGTCCTGCGGCACACGCTTCTCGGCAATGCTTATGTTGGCCATGATCTTGACACGGCTGATGATCGCCGATTGCAGGCGCTTGGGCGGGCTGTCCACCTCGTGCAACACGCCGTCCACGCGGTAGCGCACGCGGAACTTCTTGGCCATCGGTTCCAGATGAATGTCGGACGCCCGGCTGCGGAACGCTTCCATGATGATCAAGCTGACGAGCTTGATGATCGGGGCATCGGCTTCCGTGGCCTCCTCCGCGGCGGCGATGATCTCGGTGGCGCCCTCCGGCAGCCGCACGGCGCCCTCCGTGATCTCCTGCATCATGGATTCCACGCTCGGACCGGTGCGGCCGTAATACTGGTTGATGGCCGTCCCGATTTCGTCCATCGGAGATACCACGCCCTCGACGTTGGTTTTTAGGATGTAGCGCAGGCCGTCCAGCGTTTCCACGTCCAGCGGATCACTCAGGGCGACGGTCAGCGTGTTGTTATTCTTGAACACCGGCATGATCTTGTAGCGCCGCGCCACGTCGCCGGGCACCAGGTCCACCACGTCCTGCGGGATGTCCAAGCCGGTCAGCGACAAGGTGTCCATGCCGAACTGGTTGGCCAGCGCCTTGAGGATATCCAGCTTGGAAACCACCGCGTTGCCCACGAGGATGTCCGTGACGCTCTTATCCTCCTGGCGCGCCGTCTCGAGCGATTGGACGCCCTGCTTGTGCGTGATCAGGCCGACGCTTTCGAGAATCTCTAGTATATACTCGTCGTTTGCCGTCAACAGGCGCTCCCGTTGCAAAGACCAACAGTACTTTACTCATCGCAGCGCCGCATGTCAACGCCAGAGCCGCATGTATTCCATCGGGCAACGGATCACGGCGACCGGCTGGCGGCGAGGGGCCGCCCCTGCTCCGCCGCGGCCCGTGGCGGCGGCAGGGCGGCGGGATCCACCTGCTCGCGCAGGGCGACGGTGGCCAGGACCCGGGGGACGTACATTTGCGTTTCGAGCGGCAGTTGGTCGGCGATGCGGTCGAAGGAGTCGGCCCCGTTTTTCTTCAGCGCGCGCGCCACCCGGCCGGCGCCGGCATTGTAGGCGGCCAGCGCGAGGGGCCAGCAGCCAAACTGGCCGTGCAGCGCCTTCAGGCAGCGCGCGGCCGCGCGGGCGCTCTTCTCCGGCAGCAGCCGCTCGTCTTGCGGCTTGAGCCGCAGGCCGTACTGCTCCGCCGTGGCGGGCATGAGTTGGAAAAGACCGGCCGCGCCCACCGGGCTGCGCGCCCGGGCATTGAGGCCCGACTCCACCTCGGCCAGCCACACCCAGGCCGCCGGCACGCCCTCGGCCTCAAACGCCGTTTTCAACACCGGCATCAGCACCGCCGCCTCGTCGGGCTTGAAGCGGCCGCGCAGCTTGCGCGCCCAGCTTTCCCGGCTGCGCAGGTAGGCCAGCCGCTTCTGCATCACCGGCCCGGGCACGGAGACTGCCGGCGGCCGCGGCGGCACCAGGAGCGCCCGCGGGCCGGAACCGCTGCCGGGCGGTGGCGCGGACAGACGGGCCGGCGCGGGCCCGGGATACAGCAGCGTCGCCTGGCGCGCCATGTCGAAGTAATCCTGCCGTTGACGCAGCCAGGCCTGCACGGGCTGGGCCGACGGCATTGCCTGCAGGTAGCTGACCGCCTTTTGCGCCAAGCCGCTCAGCGCCGCCAGATCCTCCAGCGAGTCGGCCTGCAGCGCCTGCTCGACCAGCGTCCAGAACTCGCGCCATTCCCCGGCGGAGGGCAATTCCACTTGGTCCACAATGGTTTCGGCCGCCAGACGCTGGATCAGGTCGGTGTCGATTTCGTACACCGTATCGTCATCGGTCACCGTCCAGCCAGCGCGTGCCATGCCCGGCAGCAGGCCGAGGCCCAGGCACAACCCCAAGCTGCCGCGATGAATCCAGGCCCGCATCATGCTGGCGTTCCCCTTACCAGAAGACCCGGTAGGCCGGGTCTAGGGTGAAAGCGTTTTCGATATGGCGTATGCGCGGCGCGCCCGCGGCCACCGTGCCGATCACCTCTATCACATCGAAGCGGAAAAAGGAAGGCCGCGCGCGCAAGCGCTTGAGATAACGGATCGCCGCGCGCGACAGGCTGTGCCGCTTGGCGGGCTTCACGGCGTCCAGCGGCCGGCCGAACTCCTCGCTGGCGCGCGTTTTGACCTCCACAAAGACCAGCGTTTCCTCGCGGCGCGCCACCAGATCCAGTTCATCGCGGCCCAGCCGCACGCGGCGGCCCAGAATGCGGTAGCCCGCCTGGCGCAGGAAGCGTTCCGCCTGCGCCTCGCCCCATGCGCCCGCCCGCAGGTGCGCGGCGCCGGCCGCCCGCCGCCGCCATGGCCAGAATCCCTGCCACATGCCGCTTTGATACCGCAGCCGGCCGCCCGCGGCAAGGCCTGTGTTCTTTCCCGATAAGATTTTCGATCTTTATTTTCTCTTCGGCGGCGCGTGCCCTGAGCCCGGCCACCAAGGTTCCATCGCCTCAGCCCGGATTTAATGACCCTTGGTGATTGGTCGCAGGCGGTCCGGCCCGCTCATGCGTGAAAGGCGCAGTGAACACACGCGTCCGATGACCCCTGTACGCCACACGCGACCCTCACAACCAGAATAATATCCCGTGCGATCATTTTGTTGACCTAACAATAGACCTTCCGGCCGGAAGGTCTATTGTTAGGTCCATGCGCTTTGGCGCCCCGCTTGAGCGAAGGGCTTTCAGCTTGGCGCAGAATGTCTTCGGATGTCCTTCAGCAGGCTGCCGCCCGCCGACATCATGTCAGGCCGAGCGCCACCCGGACGGGGCGGAAACTGCGGCGGTGCAGCGGGCACGGACCGCAGGCGCGCAGGGCGCGCTGGTGCACGGCCGTGCCGTAACCCTTGTGCCGGGCAAAACCATAGGCGGGATATAACCGGTCGTAGTCCAGCATCCAGCGGTCGCGGGTGACCTTGGCGATGACGCTGGCGGCGGCGATGGACAGGCTGAGCGCGTCGCCGCGCACGATGGCCTGCGACGGGCAGGGCAGCCCCGGTACCGGCCGGCCGTCCATCAGGGCGAACTCCGGCGCGGGATGAAGCTGCCCGAGCGCGCGAGCCATGGCGAGGTGCGTGGCCCGCAGGATATTAAGGGCATCGATTTCGGCCACCTCGGCGCGGCCGACGCCCAGGCACACTTCGGCGCGGCCGTGCAGCAGGTCGAAAAAAAACTCACGCCGCGCGGGCGAAAGTTGCTTGGAGTCGGTCAGGCCGCGCAACAACCGGTCGTCTTCGGCCATGGCAAAAGCCGGCTCCAGCATGACGGCGGCGGCGACGACCGGCCCGGCCCACGGTCCGCGGCCGGCCTCGTCCACGCCGGCCAGCCGGCGGCAGCCGGCCGCCCAGCATGCGCGCTCGTACGTGAGCACGGCGGCTCCCGGATCAGGCGGAGGCCGGCGCCGCCTTGGCGGCCGGGGCGGCGACCGCCTCTTCCTCGATCTTGCTGGCCTTGCCGGTCAGCTTGCGCAGGTAATACAGCTTGGCGCGGCGCACCCGGCCGGCGCGCTCAATCTCAATCCGGGCCAGACTCGGCGAATGCACCGGAAAGACGCGCTCAATGCCTTCGCCGTAGCTGATGCGGCGCACGGTGAAGGTTTCGGTGGCGCCGCGGCCGTCGCGGGCAATCACGGAGCCGGCGAAAACCTGCACGCGCTCCTTGTCGCCTTCCTTGATCTTGACATGCACGCGCACGGCATCGCCGACGTTAAACGCGGGCACTCCCTCCTTGCGCAACTGTTCCTGGTTGATCTTATCAAGCAATTTTGTGCTCATCGTCCGCCTGTCCTTCCTGTTGCATCAAATCCGGCCGGCGCTCCGCCGTCCGCCGCCGGGACTGCTCCGCCCGCCACCGGGCAATGGTGGCATGGTCGCCCGAGAGCAGCACCTCGGGCACCCGCAAACCGCGAAACTCCGCCGGCCGCGTGTACTGCGGGTACTCCAGCATGCCCGCGCTAAACGAGTCCGCGTCCGCGGCGCCCACGCCGCCCAGCACGCCCGGCAGGAGCCGCACCACGGCATCAATCACCACGACCGCCGGCAGCGCGCCATTCGTCAACACATAGTCGCCGATGGAGATTTCCTCATCCACCAGCACCTGCCGGACCCGCTCATCCACGCCCTCGTAGTGGCCGCACACCAGAATCAGGTGCCGTTCGCCCGCCAACCGCCGCGCCGTCGCCTGATCGAACCGCCGCCCCTGCGGCGTCATCAAAATCACCCGCGAACCCACCGTGCGGACCGCCTCGACCGCCTTGAACACCGGTTCGGGCTTCAGCACCATTCCCGGCCCGCCGCCGAAGGGCCGGTCGTCCGTGGTCCGGTGCGCATCGGTCGCAAAGTCCCGCAGGTTGATCCGGCGGATCGTCACCGCGCCGGCCTCGGCCGCGCGCTTCATCATGCTCTCGCTCAGGAAGCCGTCCAACATGCCGGGGAACAGGGTGAGGACGTCAATCTGGAGGGGAGCGCCCACGGCGGCTCCTGCTATTCCACGATTTCAAGCATGGCCCGCCGCCCCTGGCGCGCGGCCAGGGTGCCCAGCAGCGTCCGCACCGCGCCCACCGTCCGGCCATTCTTGCCGATCAGCTTGCCCACGTCCTCGGCGTTGCAGCGCAGCTCGAACACCGTCAGGTGTTCGCCCGCCAGTTCGGCCACCCGGATGTCCTCCGGATGATCCACCAGCGCGCGCACGATATTCAGCACAAATTCGCTCATGGTGTCCCGGGGGGTTCCGGCGCCGGGACGGCGGCCCGTTTCGCCGACTTCTTATGCTTGGTGACGAGGCTGCGCACGGTATCCGAGGGGATGGCGCCCTGACCCACCCAGTGTTCGATACGCTCCAGCTTCAACAGGTAATTGACGCCCTTTTTCTTGGGGTCATACCACCCCAGCGCCTCCAGAAAACGGCCCTGGTTGGGCCGCCGCTCATCGGTCGCCACGATGCGGAAAAAGGGCTTCTTGTTGCTGCCCATGCGCCGCAACCTGATCTTGACTGCCATACGGTTCCTCCAGACTGACTGCCGCTGACGACACGGCCCGCCGCGGCCTTCCGGCCGACGAAAAAGTGACTTTAACCTATTTCCCCAGCCGCAGCAATCTTTTTTGCGTCCGGCCGAACTGCTGCATCATTTTCCGGGTCCGGTTGAAGTTGGCCAGCAGCGCGTTGACCGCCGGCACATCCGTGCCGCTGCCGCGCGCGATCCGGCGTTTGCGGCTGGCATCGAGCACTTCGGGATGCCGCCGCTCCTTCACGGTCATGCTGCGGATGATGGCCTCGGCCCGCTTCATTTCCTGTTCGGAACCCGCCAGCGCCTGCTCGCGCGCGCCGGCCGGGAGGCGGCCCGCGCCCGGCAACATCTCCAGCAAATTGCCCAGCGGCCCGAGCTTCTTCATCTGCTGCAACTGCTCCAGAAAATCCTCCAGCGAGAGGCGCTTCTTCCGCAGTTGCTCCTCAGCCCGGACGAGCGTCGCCTCGTCCACGGCCGCCTGCGCCTTTTCCACCAGGCTCACCACGTCGCCCATGCCGAGGATGCGCGACGCCATGCGGTCGGGATGAAACGGCTCCAGGTCCCCCAGCCGCTCGCCGACGCCCACGCGCAAAATCGGGCAGCGCGTCACCTGCTGCACCGACAGCGCCGCGCCGCCGCGCGCGTCGCCGTCGAGCTTGGTCAGGATCAGCCCGGTCAGCCCGATCGCGCGGTGGAAGGTCTCGGCGACATTCACCGACTCCTGGCCGATGGCCGCATCCAGCACCAGGACGGAGTTATGCGGCGCGAGCGCGACCTTGAGCTCCTTCAGCTCCCGCACCAGATCCTCTTCCACCTGGAGCCGGCCCGCGGAATCGAAGAGCGCCACATTACAGCCGCCCTGCGCGGCGTGCGCCGCGGCGCGCCGGCTGAAGGCCTGGAGCTCTTCGCCGCGTTCCGGTCCGATGAAGTCCACGCCGACCTGCCCGGCGAGGATCCGCAATTGGTCCACCGCCGCCGGCCGCTTGAGGTCGCACGCCGCCAGCAGCACACGCCGGCCCTGCTGGCGCCACGCGCGGGCCAGCTTGGCGGCGGTGGTCGTCTTGCCCGCCCCATTGAGCCCCAGCAGCAACACCTTGGCCGGCTGGCCGTTGAGATCGAAATCCTTGCTCGTGCCGCCGAGCAGCGCGACCAGTTCGTCATGGACGTGCTTGATCACCTGCTGGCCCGGCGTGATGCTGTCGAGCACGTCCGCCCCGACGCATTGCGCCTGGATGCGGGCGATGAAGTCCCGGGCCACTTGGTAGTTGACATCCGCTTCCAGCAGCGCCAGGCGCACCTCGCGCAAAGCTTCCTGGATGTTGCGTTCGGTCAGCTTGCCATACCCCCGCAGGTTCTTGAACACCTTCTGCAGGGAAGCTGTTAAGGTATCGAACATCTATATCACCGGTCATTATGAAAATCATACATCTAAAATCACAAATCTTAAATCTTACATCTCACATCTTACTTTCTTCCTCCCCACCACCACCCGGTCCCAGCCGGCCAGGTCCTGACGAACCTTCATGCTCACAAATCCGGCGCGTTTCATCAAGTCGCGGACGCGCCGGCCCTGATCCTCGCCGATTTCCAGCACCAGCCAGCCGCCCGGCGCCAGCTTGTCCGCGGCTTGAACGATCAGCGGCGCGAGCACCGCCAGTCCGTCCGCGCCGCCGTCCAGGGCCGCGCGCGGCTCGTGGTCGCGGATGTCCCGCGGCAGTTCGCGCCATTCCGCCGTGGGGACATACGGCGGATTGGACACCACCAGGTCGAGCGACGCCGGGGCGATGGGATCCAACAGGCCGCCTTGCACAAACTCGATCCGCGCCGTCACGCCATGCCGCTGCGCGTTTTCGCGCGCCAGCGCAAGGGCGTCAGCGCTCACGTCCACGGCCCAGATGCGGGCCTCGGGCCGCTCCAGCGCCAGACTGATGGCCAGGCAGCCGGTGCCGGTGCCCACATCCGCCACCCGCGGCGCGGACCGCCGCCGCTGCCCGGTCAAGCAAGGCGCATCGAGTGCCGCTGTAAACAGCAATTCGGTCTCCGGCCGGGGGATCAACGCGCGCCCATCGGTCTGGAAACTGCGGCCGAAAAACTCCGTCGTGCGGAGCACGTATTGCAGCGGCTCGCCGGCGGCCAGCCGGCGGCCCAGTTGGCGCAAGCGCGCCGCTTGGTCCGGGGTCAGGGACCGCTCGGGATGCGTGTAAACGTCCAGCCGCCCGCCGCCCAAAACGTGGGCCAGCAGCCATTCCGCCTTGGTCTGCGCCTCGTCCATGCCGGCGGTCTTCAGCCGGGCCGCGAGCTGCCGCAACGCTGTGCCGCTGTCCATGCCCCGCACCCTAGGGCAACGCCGCTCCGCGCGGCAAGCTTTCTTCCGTGGCGGCGGCGGAATCGGCCTGTTCCGCCGCGGCGGGCAGGTCGTAGTAGCACGGCTCATAGACCGTGCCGGCCGGCGGTCCGCGCGTGCTACTCTTCCCTGTAACACGAGACATGTTTAATGGCGTAAATGATTATGGATGAATAGTTTCTACACTGTCAGGCAGATAGACTTAAGGATAAAAGATAAAGAGAGCTACGGATTTCTCGCTTGTTTGATCCACCGGTCGCCGGTGGTGGGGGCGCTGCGCAGTGGCGAAGCCCTTCGCTTCCTGCGTCGCTGAGAAGCTATGCAGGACAAGACGAAGCACGAGCAGCCCTGCGTCCCTGCCATCCGCGCACGAGGTATTGCCTTGAAAGTACACCGCGGTCCGGGCAAGTATCGCCGCGCATGTATGTTCTCCGGGGAATGCTCATCGTCATGGTCTGCGCTCGCTGCGTGGCGGCGCAAACGATCAATCCGTATCCTCGGGAGTTGATCGCCGTCGAGCCGCTGGCCGAATGGAACTTCGCCCACAATGCGCAAGGCTGGACGGCCGGCCACGAGACCACGGTCGCGGCCCAGGACGGCGTGCTGCACATCCAGTCCACCGGTAACGATCCCTATCTCTTCAGCCCGGCGGTGCAGGGCACGGGTCCGGTGAGCGTCAGCCTGCGGATGCGGAGCCAGACGGACGGACCGGGCCAGATCTTCTGGAGCACGACGGATGCTCCCGGCTGTGACGAAGGCCGGAGCGCGCACTTCCCGCTGGTTCACGACAATGCCTGGCACGAGTACACGGTGGCGCTCGCCGTGCGCGGCTCCCTCAAGCGCCTGCGCCTGGATCCCGGCATTGCGCCGGGCTGGATCGAAATCGCCTGGATTCGCGTGCAACAGCAGAATTGGCATCCGCTGGAGTTGGAGCAGTTGACGGTGAGCGGTTGCGACATCGTCGCGCGGCTGCGCAACCACGGCCCGGAGCCCGTGGACTTTGCGGCGGGCACGAACCACTTCACGCTGGCCGGCAACGCAACGATGAGCGTCCCGTTCACAGCCCGTGGCGACACACCGTTCGAGACGTTCATCGCGGTGATCCAGCCGAGGAATCTGCCGTTGATTCAACGCCGCGTGCGCCTCTATCACCCCGGCGTGAAAGGCGATTGGCTGACGCATCAGTCGGGTGCTTTGCGGCTTCGGGTGACGCGCGATGGTTCGGGCGCGGTGGTGGAGGTGGATGCCAAACCGGTGGCGGTGATCGCCCCGCTGGTCTCCTGCGACGGCGTGGCGCCGCGACTCCAGCCGGTCCGGGGCTCGGCGGACGTCAATTTGCGCGGTGACGGTGTCAGCATCGCGCTGTCGCTCACCAAGGACGAAGTGACGGTGAACATCACAAGCCGGCAGCCGTGCGAGGGGCCGGCGTTGCGCGCATTGGGGGCACTGCAGCAGGGTCTGCTGGCCGGGCTCGAATACCTGGGCCGGGGCGAGCAGTCCTCCTCGACTCTCGACATCGAAACGCCTGAGCACGTGCGCTTCGCGCCGGATCCGCTCAAAGTGACGATGCCCTTGATGGTCGCCGTGACCGAGGCCGGCACGGTCGCGCTCACCTGGCAGGACATGGCGTTGCAGCCGGTGTATGCGGCGCCGAACTTCTTCGATGGCACGCCCGACCACCGGATGGCGCTGCGCGGCACGAACATCGCGGCGACGATCCTGGTCCGACGTCCGGGGCCGTTGGAGGAGACGATTCTCTGGGCCGTGAAGAAGAACGGTCTGCCGCAGGTCCCGCGCCCGCCGCGCAGCCGGGAGGCTCAGCTCAAGCTGTGCCGCGACGCGCTCAACGGACCGCTGAAGAGCGCCGAGGGCTGGGGCCATTGCGCCGAACCAAGCTGGGCGCGCCATCCCTTCAGCGATTTCGCGTCCACCTTGTGGCGGCTGACCGGCGAGGCGCCGGCGTTGCCCACTCTGGCGCCCGGCGGGTCGCATATCCGCAATGACGCGATTTATTTTGTCACCGGCCGCGCACAGGAATGGCTCGCAGGAAAGAAGGCGCAGGCGGCGCAGGTAATGCAGGGGCAGCAGGCGGACGGCTCGTGGCGCTACGACGGGCCGTATCGGCGCGGTCATTCCGAGAACACTTCCAGCGGTTTGTGCGCGCAGCAGGCCGAGGTCCTGCTGGAATACGCCCGGATCACCGGCGACCAGCCGGCGCTGGCGGCGGGGACCAAGGCGCTGGACTTCATCGCGCAGCATTTTCTGGACCCGCGCGGCGCGCAGACCTGGGAATGTCCGCTGCACACGCCGGATATCCTGGCGTCGGCGCACCTGGTGTGGGCGTTCACCCGCGGCTACGAACTCACCGGGAAAAAGGCTTATCTCGACCAGGCGCGGCGATGGGCGCTCGGCGGCATGCCGTTCGTGTATCTCTGGGGGCGGTATCCGATCATGCCCTACGCCACCATCGCCGTCTACGGCGCGACGAACTGGCGGGCGCCGAACTGGATGGGGCTGCCGGTGCAATGGTGCGGCTACGTCTATGCCTATGCGCTCACGCTGCTGGCGCCGCACGACCGCACGCTCGACTGGACGCAGCTCGCGCGCGGCATCCTGGTGGCCGCCGAGCAGATGCAGTGCCCGGATGGGCCGCAGGCGGGCTGCGAGCCCGACAGTTTCGCGCTTGCCACGCAGCACCGCAACGGCCCGATGATCAACCCGTGCGCGCTGGTCAGCCTGCGGCTGGTGTTGGACGGCGACCTGGATTCGATCGCCGTGGCAAACGATGGCCGGCATCGCGTTGTCGCGCCCTTTCCCGTGACCATCCGTGCCGGCCGGGCTCATATCCGCGCCCGGCAGGGTGTAACATACCAGGCACTCGTGGATGGCCAACGCATCGTGAACGTGGCGTCGCGGGGCGACGATGAAGTCGCCGTGGCGGGACCTTAGGTTAGTCAACCGGGGCTTTGATCACCGCGACCTTCGCCATTTCCCGGCCGCACTGCGGACAGCGCAGCGGGTCAACTTCTGCTACTCTGCGAAGTCAGCGGAGGCTGCCTTCGCTTGCTACTCTGCGAAGTGGCGAAGCCCCTTCGCTACGAAGCACGAGTCCTGCGTCGCTAAGAAGCTATGCAGGACAAGACGAAGCACGAGCCACACGCGACGGGCAAGCCCCGGCAGGCAGGCTTGATCAATTTCCGCCACGTAAGCCAGATGCGTGAGGCGCGCTTCCTCGGCCGCCACACCCGCCTTGCGCAAGCGCTCTTCCAGTTCCTGCTTGAGCGCCTGCGAAACTTCCTCCACGCCGCTGCGCAAAGTGGTTTCGTTCTCTTCGCCGTTGTCGTAGGCGTAGGCGTTGGCCAGGTGACGGAGCGCGGATTCACTCTGGATGGAGACGTAGTTCTCGTAGTCGTCCACGTCGAACACGGCTTGGGCGACCGGCGGTTCGCGCGCCGGCGGAAACGGCCGGGCGCGACAAGGGACGGACGTATTTTTTCAGGTCAATCGCGCGGTCATGCGGGGAACTGGCGGTCGAATTCCTTGTGGCTGCCAACCCAGGCCCAAACCCAAACGTCGCCTTCAAACCTCTGTGCGACGGCGCGGTAATCCCGTGTCACCCGCACCGACCAAAAGCGCGGATCGCAACGCAGCCGTTCCAGTTGCAGGGATGGATGCGTTGGATTCTGGAGAAACTTTTGATGCGCAACGCGGGCGGCTTCCTTAATGCCAGGCGGAAGCGCGTGGTAATTCTGCCAGAACTTCTCCGTACCCAGCGATTTCACCTTGGTTATTTGCAGTCACCGCCCCGCAGTTCGCGGAAGGCGGCAGGGTTGGCTTTCCATTGCGCGGCAATTTCATCGCCCAAAGCGGTGAGGGCGGGACGGGCACGTTCATCCGCGATGATGCGCTGCCATTGGGCGTCGCCGTTCAACTCAGGTAGGATGGACGGCAAATCATTGGCCAGACGTTCACGCTCGGCGGGCGCTAACGCTTGGATCGCGGCTTCAATTTCGGCGACGGTGCTCATGCAAATAAGAAATTGCTTGGGCGCGCCCGCCGTGGGGACGCCATTTTTCGAGCCGCCTGGGTGCCGTACGTGTTCATGCGGGGATTATTACCTGGCGGATGGGCTTGTCAAGCCCAGAATCCAGCATTTTTTGGCCTGGAAGGCGCGCCGGAGCGTCGCGGCCGGCGGCTATGTGCGGCACAAGGATGAACCCGGCCGTAACGTTTTAGTCGTAAACGGGTTCGGGATCGGGGCTGTGGTCGTAATCCGGGAAGACCTGGACCTCCTCGGCGGCGGAGGGCTCG
>CAIQIC010000372.1 GCA_903871765.1 uncultured Lentisphaerota bacterium | reverse complement strand
TCCGCCGCGGCGGGATGGGGCAACCGATCACGAGCCCTGCGAGGGGCCCGGCCAACCGCATTCAAACCATGTAGCAAGCAGCAGGCTGCATCCCGCATCGCCAGCCAAAGTCAACGCCGCGCACCGTTACGCGATGACGATGCAGGAAACCGGACAACTGTCCGCGGCTTCCTTGCAGGTTGCCGCGGCCGACGCCGGGACCTCCGCCTTGACTTTGGCCACGTTGCCGTCCATCTCGAACACCTCCGGGCAGAGCGAAACGCAAAGTTCGCAGCCCGTGCACGCGCTGGCATCCACTATAGCTTTCATGTCTTGTTCCTTTGGGTTGGGGTTAAATTGTCAGGCCTGCAGGCTATACTCGCTCTTGTATTTTTCCAGGATCTTGATGTAGTTCGCGCGCTCGAAGGCCGCCGGGTCGGCGACCGACTTCTGGCTCATCGCGCCCTTCATCTGCTTGACGGATTTGTACTCCTTCGCCTCCATCCACTGGGTCAGGCCCTGGACCAGCGTGGCGACATGACCCGGCCCGTGCTTGAGCAGCGCCGAGGTGGTCATCACCGCGTCCGCGCCCGCCAGCAGGTATTTCACCACCTCCGTGGACGTCTCCACGCCCGTGGTGGCGGCCAGCGAGAGGCGGAGCTGGCCGCGCAGGATGGCGATCCAGCGCAGCGGCACCCGGATTTCCTCGTTCGTGCTGAGGTGCAACGTCGGGGCCACCGTCAGGTCCTCCAGGTCGAAATCCGGCTGGTAGAAGCGGTTGAACAGCACGAGCGCGTCCGCGCCCGCCCGCTTCAGCTTGCGCGCGAAACTGGCCACGGACGTGAAGTACGGGCTGATTTTGACCGCCACGGGGATGGTGACGGCGGACTTCACGGCCTGCACCACCTCGATTTTCATCTTCTCGATGGCTGTCGCCGACACCTTGGGGTTGGTCGGGATGTAATACAGGTTCAGTTCGATACCCCGGGCGCCGGCGTCCTGCATTTTGCGCGCATACTCGATCCAACCCTTGGACGAAATGCCGTTCAGGCTGCCGATGATCGGGATCTGCACCTGCTGCGACGCTTGGTGCAGGATGTCGAGGTATTGCTCCGGCCCGACTTTGTAATCGGCCGCCCGGGGGAAATAGCTGAGCGCTTCGGCGAAGCTCTCCGTCCCCTCCTCCAGGTGCTGTTCGAGCGCGGTCGCTTCCAACTGCAACTGCTCCTCGAACAAGGAGAACATCACTACCGCCGCCGCGCCAGCCTCCTCCAGCCGCCGGATGCCGTCCACCGACTCGGAGAGCGGCGAGGCGGAGGCGATGATCGGGTTTTTCAACTCCAAGCCCATGTATTTAGTCGTCAAGTTCATGCTGTGGTTCCTTTCTTCCGTCAACGAACATCCTGACCCGCGGCCCTCACCCGGCCGCCGGGGCCGTGGCCGCCATTTTTTCGTACAGCGCCCAGCGTTCGTTGACGAACGCCTGCGCCTCCGCCAGCAACAGTTTGGCCGCTTCCGGCTGCGAGTGCGTCAGCATCTTGTAGCGCACCTCGTTGTAGATGTAGTCCTGCAGCGGCACGCTCGGCGGCTTGCTGTCCAGCACGAACGGGTTCTGGCCCTGCAGCTTCAGGTCCGGGTTGTAGCGGAACAGCGGCCAGTGCCCGCTGTCCACGGCCAGCTTCTGCTGCCGCAGCCCGTTGATCAGATCGTAGCCGTGCGCGATGCAATGGCTGTAGGCGATGATCAGCGACGGCCCGTGGTAGGCGTCGGCCTCCGTCAGCGCGCGCAGCGTCTGCCGCGAATTGGCGCCGAAGGCCACCTTGGCCACGTAGACCGAGCCGTAGCTCATGGCCATCAGGCCCAGGTCCTTCTTGTTCATCCGCTTGCCGCCGGCGGCGAACTTGGCCACCGCGCCCAGCGGGGTGGACTTGGACATCTGGCCGCCGGTGTTGGAGTAGACCTCCGTGTCCAGCACCAGCACGTTGACCTTGGCGCCGCTGGCCAGCACGTGGTCGAGGCCGCCGTAGCCGATGTCGTAGGCCCAGCCGTCGCCGCCGCAGATCCAGACCGAGCGCTTGACCAGGTGATCGGCGAGGGACAGCAGGCTCTGCGCTTCCGGCTTCTTGAGGCCCCGCAGTTTTTCCTTCAGGGCGGCCACGCGCCGGCGCTGCTGGGCGAGGTCGGCCTCGTTGACCTGGCTGGCGCCGAGGATCTCGCTGACCAGCGTCTCGCCGACGTCGCCCGCCAGTTTCTTGAGCAGTTCGCCGGCCATGGCGCGGTGCTTCTCGATCGTCAGGCTGAAGCCGTAGCCGAACTCGGCGTTGTCCTCGAACAGCGAGTTGGACCAGCTCGGCCCGCGGCCGTCCCGGTTCTTGGTCCAGGGCGTGGTCGGCAGGTTGCCGCCATAGATCGAGGTGCAGCCCGTGGCGTTGGCCACCAGCATGCGGTCGCCGAAGAGCTGGCTGATCAGCTTGACGTAAGGCGTCTCGCCGCAGCCGGCGCAGGCGCCGGAGAACTCGAACAGCGGCAGCATGAACTGCACGTCGCGCACCGAGGTCGGATCCAGCGTGGTGCGGTCGTTGTCCGGGAGCGACTGGAAGAAGGCGAAGTTGGCCCGCTCGCGCGCCAGCAGCGGATCCTTGTCCGTCATGTTGATGGCCTTGCGGCTGACCTGTTCCTTGCTCTTGGCCGGACAGGTCTGCACGCACAGGCCGCAGCCGGTGCAGTCTTCCACGGCCACCTGCAGGATGTACCGCTGCCCGTCCACCCCCTTGGCCTTGACCGGCGCGGAGGCGAAGCCCTGCGGGGCCGCGGCCAGGGCCGCCTGGGGCGCGGTCTTCATCCGGATCACGCTGTGCGGGCACACCAGGCCGCAGGAGCCGCACTGGATGCACACCTTGGGATCCCATTCCGGCACGGACAGCGAGATGTTGCGCTTCTCCCACTGCGTCGTGCCGGTCGGGAACGTGCCGTCCACCGGCATGGCGCTGACGGGCAGCGTGTCGCCTTCGTCGGACATGATGCGGGCCAGCACGTTGCGGACGTAGTCCGGCGCGTCCGCGGACACTGCCGGCGGCATTTCCAGCCGGCTGGTGGCCTGCGCCGGCACCGGCACGGCGTGCAGGTTGGCCAGCGTCTGATCCACGGCCTCGAAGTTCTTGCGGACGACGTCCTCGCCCTTCCGGCCGTAGGTCTTCTTGATCGTGCCCTTGATCTTCTCGATAGCCTCGTCCTTGGGCAGCACGCCGGAGATGGCGAAGAAGCAGGTCTGCATGATCGTGTTGATGCGCGTGCCCATGCCGGTGGCCTCGGCCACCTTGTAGGCGTCGATCACGTAGAACTTGAGCCGCTTGTCAATGACCTGCTGCTGCACTTTGCGCGGCAGGCGGGCCCAGGTCTCGTCCAGGGTGTAGGGGCTGTTCAGCAGGAACACCGCGCCCGGCGCGGCGAACTTCAGCACGTCCGTCTTCTCCAGGAAGTTGAACTGGTGGCAGCCGATGAAGTTGGCCGCCTGCACCAGGTAGGTCGAACGGATCGGATCCGGCCCGAAGCGCAGGTGGGACACCGTGCGCGAGCCGGACTTCTTGGAGTCGTACACGAAGTAGCCCTGCGAAAACAGGTCGGTCTCCTGGCCGATGATCTTGATCGTGTTCTTGTTGGCGCCCACCGTGCCGTCGGCGCCGAGGCCAAAGAACATCGCCCGCGTCACCTTGTCCGACTCCGTGATGAACTGCGGGTCGTAGCTCAGGCTGGTGTGCGTCACGTCGTCGTGGATGCCGACGGTGAAGTGGTTCTTGGGCTGGGGCTTGGCCAGCTCGTCGAACACGGCCTTGACCATGCCCGGCGTGAATTCCTTGGAGGACAGCCCGTAGCGGCCGCCGATTACGCGCGGCATCTGCGCCAGCGCGCCGGCCTGCAGCGCCTCGCCCAGGACCGTCAGCACGTCCTGGTACAGCGGCTCGCCCGCCCCGCCCGGCTCCTTCGTGCGGTCCAGCACGGCGAGCGCCTTGAGGGTCTTCGGCAGCGCGGCCAGAAAATGCCGCGCGGAGAACGGCCGGAACAGGTGCACGCGCAGCACGCCGACCTTCGCCCCCTGGGCTTGGAGGAATTCCACGGCTTCCAGCGCCGCCTCGGCGCCGGAGCCCATCAGCACCACCACGCGCTCCGCGTCCGGCGCGCCGGCGTAGTCGAAGAGGCGGTAGGCGCGGCCGGAGACCTGCGCCAGCTTGTCCATGGCCCGCTGCACGATGTCCGGCGTCTTGTCGTAGAACGCGTTGACCGTCTCGCGGCCCTGGAAGTAGACGTCCGGGTTCTGCGCCGTGCCGCGCAGCACGGGCTGCTCGGGGCTCATGCCCCGCGCGCGGTGGGCCAGCACGAGGCGGTCGTCGATCAGCGCGCGGATTTCGGCGTCGGACAGCAGGACGATCTTCTGCACCTCGTGCGAGGTCCGGAAGCCGTCGAAGAAATGCAGGAACGGGACGCGCGCCTCCAGCGTCGCCGCCTGCGCCACCAGGGCCATGTCCATCGCCTCCTGGACGGAGTTCGAGCAGAGAAACGCAAACCCCGTCGCGCGGCAGGCCATCACGTCCGAGTGGTCGCCGAAGATCGACAGCGCCTGGCAGGCCAGCGAGCGCGCCGTCACGTGAAACACCGTCGCGGTCAGCTCGCCGGCGATCTTGTACATGTTCGGGATCATCAGCAGCAGGCCCTGCGACGCCGTGAAGGTCGTCGTCAGCGCACCGGTCTGCAACGCGCCGTGGACCGCGCCGCTGGCGCCGCCCTCGCTCTGCAGTTCCACCACCAGGGGCACCGTGCCCCACAGGTTCTGCTTGCCCGCGCTCGACCACTCGTCGGACAATTCGCCCATCGGCGAAGACGGCGTGATCGGATAAATCGCGCAGACCTCGTTCGTTTTATGGGCCACGTAGGCGGTCGCCTCGTTGCCGTCCATGATCGCGATCTCTTTATTCATGCCATCTCCTTAACATTGTGCCTGCGTGCCGTCTCCGGGCAGGGCATAGC
>CAIQIC010000371.1 GCA_903871765.1 uncultured Lentisphaerota bacterium | reverse complement strand
GGCAAGGACCAGGGCCAGGCTAAGCAGCTTTCGCATGGCTGTCCCTTTCGGGTTTGCTGACTATCTCGGTGATGCGCACGCCGAAGTTCTCATCTATGAGAATCACCTCGCCGCGCGCCAGCAGTTTGCCATTGACAACGACTTCCACCGGCTCGCCCGAGTGCTTGTCCAACTCGACAACAGCGCCGGGACCGAGCCCGAGAATGTCCCGCACGTGAAGCTGGGCCCGCCCTAGCTCCACGGCCACGTTCAACTGAACGTCCAGGAGCAAATCCACGCCGTTTCGCATCCCGGCGTCGGCCGCGCCCGAAAGCGGGCTGAACTCCGCCGGCCGCACCTCCGGTTCCGGAGCGGTGCTTATTCTTATATCGGGCTGAGGGGCCGCTTCGGCATCCGGCTCCTGGACGGATGGCTCTTGGGCCTGGGCTGTGTCGGGATCCGGCGCTGCCTGGGCATCCGGCGGGGCAGCATCGCCCTCTTGGGCTCCGTTGGCCATCAGAGCCTCCACTTCTTCTTGAGACAACGGTTCATCTGGCATAAAGTAACCTCCCAGCCTACTGCATGGCGAATTCGCTAAAGTAGACGTCCACGACCTTCATATCTTCGTCTTTCATTTTCTGGTTCACGGCGGTAATGATATCCTTCTTGAGCATCTCCTTGCCTTTGGGCCTGAGCAGTTCCGCGAAAGACTTGCTGCTCATAACCTGGATGACGGCATCTCTGACACGTGGGTCGCCTGCTGTTTTTCCTGCGCCCTCGGCCGGCACGGGCACGTTGCCTTCCACTTCCAGCACCACATCGGCCTTGAGATACCTGACTTCATTGGCGTCGGCGAGGTTCACGATGAATCCGCCCAAGGCCATCTCGCTGGTCGGGGGCTTTGTCGGACCGTGGCCATTTTTGCCTTTGAGCACGAAGATGCCCAGCCCGGCCAGTAGCACAACCGCCGCGATGCCGACGATGAGAATTGTCTTGGCTATGCCGCTGTTTCGCACTGTCATCGTTCTGTTCCCCTCTGGATGACAGACACCGCCGGATCGCTTATCGACCGAGGTTCATATATCGGCCTGCTTCCCACGGGGGCTTCGGGTCTCAGTATCACAATCTCCACCCGTCGGTTGGCGTGCCGGTCTGCTTCGGTCTTATTCGGCCTAACCGGCCTCACACTACCATAACCCGCCGCCGCGAACCGCTCGGCGGACAGATTGCATTGTTCCACAAGATATCGCAGCACATTGGTCGCTCTCGCGGTCGAGAGTTCCCAATTGCTGGGGTATGTCGAGTCCCTGGGCGGAAGATCGCACGTATGGCCTTCTATCTGCACCAGGTTGTCGATCCTATGAAGAGTTCCTGCGACGCGGTCCAATATCGGATACGCGCCCGCCTCGATCTCCGCGCTGCCGGGCTTGAACATCAACTGATCGCTGCGCATGGTGATCACGATCCCCCGGTTGTCCTCTCCGATTTGCACTGACGAGTCCTTGGCGATATTACCTATGTGTTTCACCAGCGGCCCAAGTACTTGCCAGGACACGCCGGCTGTGTCGCCCTGCACTGGAGTGGGCTGGGCACCGAACTCTCGGTTGGCGCCCATCGTTCCCCTCCCCGGCGCCTTGCCGCCGAAGCCGCTGCGTATCGAGAACGCGGCCTCGTGAAACTTCGAAAGATTCAGCACTGACATGGAATACATCATCACGAAAAAGGCCAGGAGGAGCGTGATCATATCGGCGTACGTCAGTAGCCAGCGGTCCGTATTGCCGTGATGTTCATCATGGCCCTTCCTGCGTCTCATGCCGCCAGCCTTCTCCTGGCCTCGGCATGCGTTTCCTCCACCCTGGAGGTTCTCAGACTCGGGGGCAAGTATGCCATCATGCGGGTCTCGACTATACGAGGGTTATCACCCGATTGTATGGACATGATGCCTTCGATTATCATTTCGTAGACGACGACCTCTTCGGAGGTTTTCGACCTGAGTTTCGCCGCGATGGGCAG
>CAIQIC010000370.1 GCA_903871765.1 uncultured Lentisphaerota bacterium | reverse complement strand
TTCACTGGGAGGAGCAGCCGATATTCCTGCCGGCGATCGATGGAAAATATTCGTTCTGGACTGGCGGAGCGGCGGTGGATGTTGAAAACACCACGGGTTCAGGCAAGCGTGGCAAGCCGGCGATCGTCTATTCTGCAAACAATGGCGCCTGGGGGCCAAGTCCCTTCACCCAGTGTATCTTTGTAAGCACCGACGGAGGGATGACTGCGCAGTGGAATCCGGAGATGATGTATAAGCCGCTTCCAAAAGAGGACTCACGCCGCGGTGGCGGTACGCGGGACCCGATGATTCTCTGGTATGCCCCGGAGAAGAAATGGGTAATGGTGGTTTACAACCAGTCGGCTGGCAGGAACGGCTTCTACTTCTTCGAATCGAAGGATCTCAAGAACTGGTCGGAGATGAGCGTGCTCGATGACATGTATGAGTGCCCGAATCTTTTCCAGCTTTCTGTAGATGGCAACAAGGCGGATGTGCGTTGGGTAACGTGGGGTTCGGATACGGCGTACCTCGTCGGCAATTTCAACGGGAAAGCGTTTATTCCGGATGGCGGCAAACACCGGACCCATTTCGGAGATCAAAGTGCTTCGCAGGTGTTTGCCAACGCACCGCGCGGACGGATTGTTCAGATCTGCTGGGCTCATCCCTGCGATTACGACGGGGAGTTCAGCCGGATGACTGCGTTCCCTCTGGACCTTTGTCTCCGGACTACGCCCGAGGGCGTGCGATTGTATGCGGACTTCATCCCTGAGCTGGCTGTACTGCGCAATCCTGGCAGTGTGCAGAAAGATGTTGTGGTCAAAGCCGCTGTTCCGCTCAAGGTTGGCGATGTCGCGCAGCCGGCGGAGATTATTGCAGAGTTCGCGACCGGAAGCGTCTCGCGGGTCACCTTCACCGGGGCGGAGGTGAACATCAACTGGAACGCCCAGGCTCAGGAACTCGAGGTCAATGGGGAGCGGATCAAGCTGAGTCCGACGAACGGTCGTGTGGCGTTACATATTTTGCTGGACATCCCGTCGGTTGAGGTCGTCACCGGCTGCGGGGATTACATAATCAAGGGTCGCGACTACCGGAAACTGGGCGAGAAATCTCCCGTGGAAATACGTGTGGATGGAGGAGACGCGAAATTCACCCGGCTGGAAGTCTATCCGCTCAAGTCCATTCACGGAGACAAACTATGAAGCAAACACAACACAAATTCCTTCTGTTGGCAGCCTTGGCTGCGTTATTTCCACTCTGCATGAGTTCGGCGGAAGAGGCAAAACCCGCCACCGTCCCACTGCCGCAAGGGCGGGTGAACTATGGACGGCCTTTCGAGTCGCGGGCACGTCCGGCGCTGATTCCGTTGCCGCCCGGCGCGGTGGAGCCCGAGGGCTGGCTGCGCGATTGGTGCCTGGCGGCAAAGGATGGATATACAGGTCACATGGATGAGGTTGATCCCGCATTTCGTCAGGCATGGGCGAGCGACTACAAGATGACCGGCGACAAGTTGTACTGGCCCAACGGTGGCTGGCCTTATGAAGGCGGCGGGTACTGGTTCGACGGACTGGCGCGGCTGGGCTACGCCATGCACGACGACTCGCTCATCAACCAGGCCAAGACTCGCCTCGACGTTATTATCACCAACATGAACGCCAACAGTATCCTGTTCCTCTGGTGGCTGAACAAGAACAACCCTGAGGACATCAAGGCGAGCGAGGGAAAGAATTACGGTGAGCCCGAATGGCCGATCTGGGCCAGCGGGCTTTTGGGCCGGGCGTTGGCAGGATATTACGCGGGCTCTGGTGACCAGCGCGCCCTTCGGACCCTGGAATCCGCCTACAGCAATGGCACCGGCTGGGCCACAATGGAGGGCTGGGGCATCGCAAATATCTGGCCGGCATATCAGGCCTACCTGTGGACCGGAAACAAGAACATCGAGCAAGCCCTCACCGAGTTCTTTGGCAAATCAGGCGACGAAAAGCAGCGTCATTCCAACCAGCGCTATCGAAGGTTGCCCAGCGATAAACCTGGAGCTGAGGAGGCTGATCATGGCGTGCATTTCTGCGAGAGCACCGCGGCCTGGTCTTTGGGTTATCTTTGGACAGGCAAGCGCGAGTTCCTCGAGGCGGCTCTCGGATGGTACCGGCTGGTCGAGCGCGAGTGCATGCAGCCGCACGGCGTGCCTGTGTTCGACGAGTCTTACGGTCCCACCGGAGCTTTCCGGGGAACGGAGACCTGTGATGTGGCGGCCTACATATGGAGCCAAACCCTGCTGCTAAGCATTAGCGGAGAGGGACAAATGGCCGATCGGATTGAGCGGGCATTCTTCAATGCCGGCCCGGCGACGGTGACGCGGGATTTCAAGACGCAGCACGTCTATTTCCAGACCCCCAACCGCATGGCCGACAAGTCGCTGCCGGCTTACGACCAGTGTACGTTCCAGCCGAAGCATGGGCCCCTGTGCTGCACGGCGGCTTTGAACCGCATCGTGCCCAACTACGTGATGCACATGTGGATGGCCACCTATGACAACGGCCTGGCGGCCGTCCAGTACGGCCCGTGCCAGATGTCCGCCCTGGCGGGCGACGGCGTGCGGGTCCGGATCAATTGCCGGACCGATTACCCCTTCAACGAGTCCATCGAGATGACCGTTAAGCCCGAGAAGAAGGCCAGCTTCCCGCTCCTGCTCCGGATTCCAGACTGGTGCAGGAAGCCGGCTCTTTCCGTCAACGGCACCACGATCAAAGCAACCCCGGATGCCAGGGGTTTTGTCAGGATTCACCGGAAGTGGAAGAAGGGCGATACCGTCCGCCTGCAGTTCCCGATGTCGGTTCAGGTCGCCAACGGGACGGATAAGAACCTCAATCCAGTGGCTCCTTACGGAACCGTCAGCTATGGACCGCTGCTGTTTGCACTGGCAATTCCCGATACCCGGGACGCAAACACCCCCGACCCGGCCGCTCCATGGAATTACGCTTTGAACGTTGCCGGCGGGAACGCGGACACAGGCATAACGGTTGAGCGCGGCGCCATGCCCGCCAGGTGGGACTGGCCGCTGGAGTCGCCTTTGAAGCTCCGCGCCGATGCGGTGAGTTTCGACTGGAAGCCCGCGCCTAATGCGGCCTTGCCGACAGCCCCGGTGGCCGCCACAGGTGAAGCGACGAAGATCACCTTGATCCCCTACGGCTGCACCAAGTTCCGGGTCTCGATGTTCCCGGTCACTGAGCGGGCCTTTCGCCCCCCGGAACCAACGAGGACGGAACCAGCAGGAAGCAAATGAACCTCAGTGTCGGCAATCGTCCTGACCAAAGGGGCCCAATGAGGCAATCAGTTCTTAGTTCACATACCGGAGGTTGCATGAAGCGTTGCCGATATGTAAGCAGTCTGATTGACGCCTTTTGCGTTTCTTGCTGTGTTGCTGGCGCGGTGGAACAGGAGCCTGCGCCCCGTTTTCACGACTGGGCTAAGACGCCGCCGATGGGTTGGAATAGCTATGATTCCTGGGGGATTGTCGTTCCGGAAGCGGAGGTAAAAGCCAATGCGGATTACATGGCCGCCAAGCTGGCGAAGTATGGCTGGGAATACGTGGTGGTGGATATCCAGTGGTATGAGGCCACCGCCAAGGATATGTATTGTCCCGCCAACCCGGTGATCGTCATGGACGAGTTCGGGCGACCGCAGCCGACGACGAACCGGCATCCTTCGGCTGCGGGCGGCAAGGGTTTCAAACCGCTGGCGGATTATGTACACGGGAAAGGACTGAAGTTCGGGTTGCACATCATGCGGGGCATCCCCAAGCCGGCGGTTGAGAAGAATTTGCCGATCGCCAACAGCCCCTGGCACGCCGCCGGCCTTTTTCGGATTTCAGGAAGGTGACCGTATATGAATGTAAAATTGAAACTGTCTTTGGTTCTTTTTGCCGCGCTGTGTGTGGCGTCGGCGGCGCGTGCCGATGTCAAGTTGCACAGGGTGTTCACTGACCACCTGGTCCTCCAGCGGGACATGAACGTCAACGTCTGGGGCTGGGCCAATCCCGGCGAGAAGGTGAGCGTGCAGTTTGGCGGTCAGAGCCTGTCAGTCACAGCCGGCGATGACGGCAAATGGGCCGTCAAGCTCGCTCCGATGAAAGCCAACACCACTCCTCAGAATTTAACCGTCACCGGCAAGAACAAGATCGAGCTGACTGACATCCTGGTGGGTGACGTCTGGCTTTGCAGCGGCCAATCCAACATGGCGTTCGGTATGGGCGGCTGCAATGCGCCGGAGGACATTAAGTCCGCCGACTATCCCCTGATTCGCTTTCGGGGCGGGTGGGGATGCTGGTCGGGCCCGCTCATGGAAGATCTCGTGGAGAAACCGTGGTATCGTGTTGCGATCGAGGAGGATCTCGCCCGGTTGAAGCCGTGGAAGCGAATTGTTCCTGACGTCAAAGCAATCGATGATTGCCCTGCCGTCGGCTTCTATTTCGCCCGCAAGGTTCAGAAGGAAACAGGCATTTCCATAGGCATTCTTGAGGCTGCTATCGGCGGGTCATCAATCGAAGCCTGGCTGCCGCCGACTGCTTTCACGGACTATCCAGCCGTGGCCTACCTCGCGAAGCAACGGCAGGAGGCGATTGACAACTGGCACAGGCAGACCATCGCCAACCTGGAGAGATGGATCGCCGAAGCCAAAACAAACATGGCTGCGGGGAAGGAAGTATCCAATCCCCCGGCCGTCGCCCCGCATCCCAACGAAGATTTCAGGGGTCGCTGCGAGGTCAGCACTCTCTATAATGGCATGATTAACCCCCTGATACAGTTTCCCATCA
>CAIQIC010000369.1 GCA_903871765.1 uncultured Lentisphaerota bacterium | reverse complement strand
TTTTTTCTGCTGACTCTTAATCAGCGGGTCGGGGGTTCGAATCCCCCTGCTCCCACTTTACCCCGACTTCGTGACCATCCGTGACCTTGTGTGCCCAAGCGCGACTATTGCCTTGATTTGCAGCGGCGACTGCTTCCCGGCGGCCATAGCGGCTGCGCAAGGATTTGCCCGGCCTTCCGCTGCGTTTTCGCCAAGTCGCTGCGGTGATCGCCGCAAAAGAAAATTCATTGACCACTCCAGACAAAGCGCTATAAACGGCCACACCTATCAGCACGTGTGTGCAATAATGATCAAGGTCTTATTGTTTAACATCAGGAGCAAATCATGAATGGCAAGCGCGTTTCCATATCGCCTTTCCTTGTTGCTGCTTTCACATGTATGGCCGGCCTTGGCCAGGCGGACCAGGTCGCTGCGCCCGACGAACCGCTCAGCGTTTGGTTCGTTCAGCCGGGTAATTCATTCCATGAAGCCTGCGTACTGGGGAACGGCCGCCTGGGCGCCATGGACCTTGGCGGAGTGAACAAGGAGCGCATTGTGCTCAACGAGTCTTCGCTCTGGTCAGGCGGCCCTTACGACGGGAACAACTACGATGGTTACCAATGCCTTCCGACCGTGCGCGAGAAACTTTTTGCAGGCGACACGGCGGGCGCCTGGGACGCGCTCGCCAGGGGCTTCCATTATGCCGACGGGGTGGCTGGCTGGGGTGATATCAACCAGTTTGGCTCCTACCAGACACTCGGCGACCTGACCGTGACAAGTAAAAGAGAATCTCCGAACCCGGCCACCGCTTATCGCCGCGATCTTAATCTCCTGACCGGCGTGGCCACTACGCGCTATACCCAGGACGGGGTCGTATTTACCCGTGAGCTCGTGGTTTCCAAGCCGGACGAGGTTGTGGCCCTGCGTCTGAAGGCCGACAAGCCCGGCGCGCTTTCATTCACCGCCGCGCTCTCGCGCAAACAGGATGCCACCACCCGCGCGGACGGAAATGTGCACCTGATGGAAGGCCAACTGAAATTCAATAAGCCAGGCGGTGGCGGCCAGGGCATGCGCTACCAGGCACTGCTCGGAGCACAGGTCAAGGGTGGTAAAGTTTCTACCACTGACCAAGGGTTGGTGGTCGAAGGTGCCGATGAAGCAACCCTCATGGTATCGGCCGGTACAGACTGGCTCAACAAGGAGTTTGCCGGTCTCACGCGCCAGCGTTTCGATGCGGCACAGACCAAGCCCTTTGACAAAATACGCGATGGCGCGGCGGCACATCACCGCAGCTTCATGGCGCGTGTTAAACTGGTTCTTCCGGAAGGGCCCAACTCGAAACGTCCCACACCTGAACGCGTGCGGGCACAGGAAGAATCTCCTGACCCGGCGCTGGCGGCCCTCTACTTCCAGTTCGGGCGCCACCTGGTGGTCTCCGGTTCGCAACCCGACTCGCAGTTGCCCACCAATTTACAGGGCATCTGGGCCGAGGAATACGACACGCCCTGGCGGGGCGACTTCCACAGCAACATCAACCTGCAGATGAACTACTGGCCGGTGGAAGCCGCGAATCTGTCCGACTGCCACATTCCTCTCTTGCGGTTCATCAAGAACGTGGTGCCCGAAGGCCGGAAGACCGCCAAGGCCTATTTTCAGGCCCCCGGCTGGCTGGCCTTTCACACGCAGAATCCGTGGTACGACACGGCGCCGAGTTACCTGCCGGCCTGCATCGGACCAACCTGTGGCGCCTGGCTGGCACAACACATCTGGATGCATTATGCGTTTACCCAGGACAAGCAATACCTGCGCGAATACTATCCCATCCTGCGCGGCGCCAGCGAGTTCATGCAGGCCGTGCTCGTCGAGCATCCGCAGACCCATGAACTGGTGGTCCTGCCATCCAACTCACCCGAAAACAGCTATCGCTACACCGGCCAGGATGGAACGAAGCACAGCACCGCGGTGTGCATCGGCGCCACGTTTGACCAGCAGATCACCCGCGAGCTCTTCAAGAACACCGCCACCGCCGCGCGCGTCCTGGGTATCGATAAGGACTTTGCGAAGACGCTGGAGGCCACCCGGGCCAGGCTGGCCCCCACCCGCGTGAATGCCGACGGCCGCATCATGGAATGGATGGAGGATTTCGAAGAAACAGAAGTTCAGCATCGCCACGTCTCGCACCTATGGGGATTGTGCCCGGGCAGTGAGATCAATCCCTCCACCCCTGAACTCTACCGGGGCGCGCGTCTTTCGCTCGAACGGCGCGGCGATGCCTCCACCGGCTGGTCCATGGCCTGGAAAGCCAACTTCTGGGCGCGCCTGCACGATGGCGACCGCGCCAACAAGCTCCTCGCCATGTTGATTACGCGCGGCGCACCCAACCTGTTCTGCCTTCACGCGCCCTTCCAGATTGACGGCAATTTCGGCGGTTGCGCGGCGGTGCCCGAGATGCTGCTCCAGAGTCAGGAAACCACGGCCGACGGCGAGCCGGTGCTCGATCTGCTGCCGGCCCTGCCGGCCGCATGGCACACCGGCGCGGTGAACGGCCTCCGCGCCCGCGGTAATTTTCAGGTCGACATCGCGTGGAAAGACGGCAAGGTTATCGCCTACCGGGTGGCTTCGACCGACCGACGCAAAGTCAACGTCCGCGTAAATGGCGAAACCAAGACCGTGAAGGCTGAGAAGCTGTAAGCAAGCGGTTTTGTTGTTTGTCCCGCAGCGAACCACTTGCGCAATAATCTATGCCGAAATTCGTCGATTTTTCAGACCGGGTATTCCTGTGACTTGTCCGTGCTCATACCGAGTGCAGGCCGGATCGCTAGGCCATTAGACACCTAGCACTGGCGCGCCGGCACCTCAAGCGGGAAGCGGTGCCCGACCGCGACACCGGTCAGCTTTTTGAGTGAAAAGCGGAAGGGGGGGCGTCACTTCGGCGTGATTTTCTCGAAGCGCTGCTCCGCCGTCTGCAAATCCTTGCCGTGGAGTTCGATGTACTTGACCTTGGGACCGGTCAGCCCCTCGGTGGAGTTGATGTACATCTTTTCGAGGATGGACACGTGGCCGTCAATGGTTATTTCCGCGCGGACGGCCGCCTGCTCCAGCCGCAAGGTGATCGGACGGTCGGGAGAGGCCACCATCTTCATGGTGTACCCGCCGGCCGCCGCATCCGGTTTGAGCGCGAAACCGTAGGCCATCTTCTTCTCGATCCAACTGAGGTCCTGCCGGCTTTTGTCCCCGGCCAGCAGTATCCAGTAGGCGCTGACCGGCTGTGCGGCGTCCCATTGGCCGTCGACGGTCAGTCGGGCATCGTAATGCACCACGTTGGCATTCTTGCTCCGCTCGATGATGAACAGCGGCTGGTCGGCGGCCCGGGCCCCGCCTGGAATCGCCATCAACGCCAGCACAGCGCAGCGCCACAGTCGTTTGCTCATGTAATCTCCCGGACATGCGGATTGATCTTGCGCCACAATGGAATCAGCGCCGCCGCGAGCGCCAACCCCGCCAGAACATCCACGGCATAGTGGTAGCGGCAGTACACGGTCGCCACCATCAGGCTGACGATGACGGGCCCCAGCACCCAGACTGACGGCCGCGCGTAGCGGAACGCGTAATACAGGACCACGGCGGCAATGGCCACGTGCGAACTGGGGAAGGCCGCGCCCTCGATTTCCCCGTGGCGATAGATCACGTTCATCACCGCGGTGAACGGGCCGTTGCCCGGCGCGTCATCCAGGTTGAAGCTGCGGGCGCCGATGACCGGCAGGAAGATGAAGATCACGTAGCAGGTGTACATGGTGGCGCACAGCGAGAACATATAATCGAAGAATTGCGCCGGCGGCCGGCGGAGATAGAGGAACACCCCCAAGCCGACGAACAGCAGGTAATAGGAGAAATAGGCAAAGTGCAGGTACTCGGCGAGCCACAACTGCGGGAACCACTGCGCGAGCATGACGGCCGGTTGCACTCCAAAAAGACCGGCTTCCATCCGCTGGAACAGAGGATCGAGAAACTCCGGAAATACGATGTGGTTGATCGTCCCGGTCTGGCTGTACATCGCGGCAAAGAGCACCGTCGGATAGAGATACCGGGCCAGCCGGGCGACGACGGCGGTGCGCTCCCTGAGCGCGTAAACCATCAACAGCACCACGGCCATCATCGCCACGTTGGGCAACAGGCGCAGCGGCCAATCCGGGATGCGGCTATGGAACAAAAGGATCAAGCACACGACCAGCACATTGTAGCCGAACGTGCAGCGATCAATAAGGTTGAAGCCGGAGGATTTCACAGCCAGCGATGCTCCCGATACCAGCGGCAGGTTTCTTCCAAGCCCTGTTCCAGGGCAAAGCGCGGCACAAAGCCGAGTTCGGTCCGGATGCCGGCCCCCGCGCACGTCCATGCCGGCTGCAACATTTCGTTGAGTTTGTCGCGGTTAAACAACGCCGGCTTCCCGGTGCAGCGGGCCAGCATCCCCAGCACGGTGCACAGCGCCCGGGCGCCGACGGGCGGCAGGCAAACGACCTTGGGCGTGCGGTGCAGAGCCCGGCCCATGGCGCCGGCCACGTCGCGCCACGTGCGCGGGCGGCCGTCTTCGACCAGGTAGGTCCGGCCCGCCGCCCGCGGGTGCTCCAGGCACGCGAGCACCGCGTCGGCCAGGTCTGGCGCGTAGATCAGGGACAGCCAGCGTTCCTCCCGCCCGATCATCAGCGCGAACCCGCGCTGCACCCAGGCCAGGTAATGCAGGAAGTCCCGGTCGAACGGACCGTAGACCGCCGGCGGGGCCAGGATGACGATGGGGAGCCTGTCCCGGTACGCCTCGGCCAGGCGCTGGCCGGCCAGTTTGCTGTGGCCGTAATCGCTGACGGGCTGCTGCGCCTGGCCTTCCTGCACGGGCCGCTCCGCCGTCGAGGGTCCCCAGGCGGCCAGGCTGCCGAGATGCACGATCCGCTGCACGGCCGGATTCTGCGCCAGGCACGCCTCGTAGAGGTTCCGGCAGCCGTCCGCGTTGACCCGCTCGTATTCCGCGCGGGACCGGGCCCGGGTGAGGCCGGCGCAGTGGACAATGCCATCCACGCCCGCCACGGCCGCCGCCAGGGACCCGGGGTCGGTGACATCCCCCCATGCGATTTCCGGCGACCAGTCCCGGATGAAGTCCAGCCGGCTGGTCTTACGCACCAGGCACCGGGGCCGGATGCCGTGGCGCGCAAGGGCGGCGACCACGTGCCCCCCGACAAACCCGGAGGCGCCTGTGACAAGCACGGTCTTCATGGTTCACAGTTCGCGATCATAAACCCGGTAGCGTTTGTGAATCCGGAACCCCAGATTCCGCAGGGCGTTGTTCATGGCGGCGTTGTTTTCCAGGATCCACGACATCTCGCCCCGGGGCATCCCCTTGGCGACCGAGCGCCGCCAGGTTTCGACATAGAAGTAATTGTCGATCCCCATGTGGCGGAAGCGCTTGAGGACGCCCATGGTGATGACGCGGATCATATCAATCTTCCGCCGGTACCACAGCAGTTTCAGAATCCCGAAGGGCCACAGCCGTCCATTGAGCTTGATCAGCGCCTGGTTGAAGTCGGGCAGCGCCAGCGAAAAGCCCGCCATCTCGCCGTTCACCTCCGCGATCAACAGCAGGTCGGGGTCCAGGCCGTTTTTGAGCTGCGCGGCGAGGTGATCGAATTCCTCCCGCGTCATGGAGACCGCACCCCAATTCTGTTCCCAAGCCTCCGTGTAAACCTGGTACAGCCGGCTGACTTCCTCGTCGAACCGGCGCAGGTCCAGCGGCCGCACCTGGAACTTGTACCGCCGCCGGCACAGGTCCAGGCCCCGGATGACGCGCTCGGGGATCGGCAGTTCGCGGGCATCGCCGTAATAAGCCAGCAGGTCCATGGCCTGACGGAAGCCGCAGCCCTCCACCAGCCCGCGATAATACGCAGGATTGTGGGGCATCAGGATCGCGGGCGGCGTGTCGAAGCCCTCGACCAGCAGCCCGAACGTGTCATTGACCGAAAGGTTGGCCGGGCCGCGCATCACGGTCATGCCGCGCGACCGGAGAAAGCCGGCGGCGGCGTCAAACAGGGCCGCTGCGGCGCGGGGATCGTCGGCACACTCGAACAGCCCGAAAAAACCGGTCCGGTCGCCATGCTGCTCGTTGTGGCGGCGATTCACCACGGCGGCGATCCGGCCGCACGGCGCACCCGATTCATGCGTCGCGCTGAAGAGCGCCATCTCCGCGTGGGCAAATAAGGGATTCCGGCGCGGATCGAGCAAGGCGCGGGCTTCCATCACCAGCGGCGGAACCCAGCAGGGATCGTTGCGGTAAACCGCCCAAGGGTAACGGATGAACCGCTCCCTGTCCCCGGTGGTGACGACTTCGCTGACGAGCATAGGCCGACTCGCTAGCCCAGTAACGCCAGTTGCTTGCCGACCTTCTCGAACTTTGCGAGCGCCGTATCGATCTGGGCAAAGGTATGGGTGGCCATGAGGCTTACGCGCATGAGCGCGTGACCGGGTTGCACGGCCGGGGAAACCACCGGGTTCACAAACACCCCCTCCTCCTGCAGCAGCCGGCAGACTTTGAAGCACGTGAGATTGTCTCCGATGAACACCGGCAGGATGGGCGTCGCCGACTCGCCCAGCGAGAAGCCCATCCGTTCGAGCCCTTTCGCCATGCGGCGCGTGTTGTCCCACAGGGCGCGAATTCGTTCCGGTTCGGCCTGGATGATATCCACGGCAGCCATCACGCTCGCCACGTTCGAGGGCGGCATGCTGGCGCTGAAAATCAGCGCGCGGGAGTGGTGTTTCAGGTACTTGATGGTGACCGCATCGGACGCCACGAAGCCGCCGAGCGACGCCAGCGACTTGCTGAAGGTGCCCATGATCAGGTCCACGCTGTCGGTCAGCCCGAAATGCGCCGCCGTGCCGCGGCCCTGCTCCCCGAGCACACCCAGACCGTGGGCGTCGTCCACCATGACCATGGCGTCATGCCGGTCCGCCAGTTCCACGATCTCGGGCAATTTGGCGATATCGCCTTCCATGCTG
>CAIQIC010000368.1 GCA_903871765.1 uncultured Lentisphaerota bacterium | reverse complement strand
CCCAGCAGCGTCGTGCCGACGATGATCTGCGCCGCGATGAGCGGCTGGCCGCCATAGTGGCGGGCCAGCACCAGCGGCATCATCCCCGAGGGCATCGCCGCCTGCACCACCAGCACGCGCTTCAACTCGGGTGAAAAGGGCGCGTACTTCGCGAGCAGCAGGAACGCCACCGGCAGCACGGCGAGCCGCAGCAGGCACGCGACCAGCGTCGTGCGCCCATGGTAGAGCTGCCGCGGTTTTTGAAAATAGGGGGCCAGCGTCACGCCGCATAGCAGCAGGCCGAACGGAATGGCGCACCCGCCCAGCAAGTCGACGACCCGCATCACCACCGCGGGCAGGACGAAGCCCGCGCGGTTGATCACCAGGGCAACCGCAAGGGTGCAGAGCGGCGGATTGAGAACCCGGCGCCAGCCTTCCCGCGGGGACAAACCCGACAGCACGAGGAGGCCCACACTCCAGATGGCCAGCTCGCAGCCCATGTTTTGCACCAGCAACACGCCGAGCGGCTCGCGACCGTAGAGCGACTCCATGAGGGGGATTGGAATGAACCCGTAGTTGTAGATGCCCACGGCAAACGCGAACGTGCGCAGGCCCGAGCCCGTGTGCAGGCCGAGCGCGCGACCCACGTAGTAGCCGGCGGCGAATCCCAGCACGATGGTGCCAAACCCTGCGAGCGGCGGCCAGAGCAGGTTGGCCGGTTCGCGCAGCGCCGCGTTGCCCAGCACGCTTTTGAGGATGAGGGCCGGGTAGAAAAAATTCACATAAATCCGCAGCATGCCAGTTTCGGACTCGGTGGTCAGCCGGCAGACGCGCGGCAGCAACGCGCCGAGGGCAAACAGCACGAACACGGGTGTGACAATGGCCAGAAGTGGCCAGTAGCCGGGCATGGGAGCCGTCATGAAATTGTCATCGCTTGGCCTCTCGCAACGACATTCCTAGACCTCCGCCATCGCCCGCCCCGCCAGCCAGCCGGTCGTCCAGGCCGACTGGAAGTTGAAGCCGCCCGTCAGCCCGTCAATATCCAGAACCTCGCCGGCGAAGTACAGCCCCGGGCAACGCCGGCTGGCCATCGTCTTGAAATCGACCTCGGTCAGCCGCACGCCGCCGCAAGTGACAAACTCCTCCTTGAATAGGCTCCGGCCCGTGACCGCGAATTCGCCGCGGGTCAGCTGCGCTCCGAGCGACGTCAGCGCTTCGTTCGACACCGAGGTCCAGGGACGGGCAGGATCGACGCCCGCAACCGCGGTCAGGCGGGACCAGAGCCGCTGCGGCAAGCCGAACGGGTTCCATGTCGCCACCTGCTGGCGCGGATGCTCCGCGCGGACCTGCCTCAGCCCGGCGAGCGCCTGGGCGGACGAACGCGGCGCCGTCCAGTTGACCACCAGCGTGAAGTGATAATCGCGGTCGTGCAGCATCCGTGCGCCCCACGCGGAGAGCTTGAGAATCGCCGGCCCACTCAGCCCTTCGTGGGTGATGAGCAGCGGTCCGCTCTCCCGCAGCTTCACGCCGGGCACGGCCGCCTCGACGTTCTCCACCGCCACGCCTGGCAGGCCCACCAGCCGGGGGTCGTCGACATGGAAGGTGAAGAGCGACGGCACGGGCGGCTCGATCGTATGACCGAACTGACCGGCGATTTTGAAACCGGCGCCGTCCTTGTT
>CAIQIC010000367.1 GCA_903871765.1 uncultured Lentisphaerota bacterium | reverse complement strand
TCCAGGCCAAAGGCCTTGCGCAAACAGCGGATCAAATAGGTTTCGTAGGCCGTCGTCAGCCGCTGCGGATCGTTGACGAACAGCTTGAGGCGGATGGGCTGGACGCCGATCTGCGTGGCATAATACAACTTCAGCCGATGGTTTTGAACCTGCGGCGGCTGCACGCGCTGAAACGCATCGTGCAGCACGCGATTGAGCAATCCCGTGGGCAACGCCGTGGCCACCGCCGCCGCCACCCGGTCCAGCAAGGCGATGCTCCGGCGCATGTTCAGCCCGCTGCGCGCGGAAACGAAGCCGATCGGCACGTAATCCAGGAAGGCCAGCGTCCGCCGCAGGGCCTGCTCATAGGCTTCCAGCCGGACCTTGTCCGCGGCCAGGTCCCATTTGTTCACGAGCAAAACGCAGCCTTTGTGCGCTTCCTGGATCTGCGCGGCGATGCGCTTGTCAAACGCGGTGGGGCCCTGCTCGGCATCCATCATCAACACCGCCACGTCGGCGCGTTCGATGCTCTGGCTCGTGCGCAGCGCGCTGAACTTCTCCACCGCCTCATGCACGTGGCCCGCGCGGCGCAAGCCGGCGGTGTCGATCAGCAGGTAATGGCGGGCCTGCGGCCCCTGGCCGATGACGAAGGGGATTTCGATGCTGTCGCGCGTCGTGCCCGGGACCGCCGAGACCAGCAGGCGTTCGCGCCCAAGCAGCCGGTTGATGAACGACGATTTGCCGACGTTCGGGCGGCCCACGATGGCGACGCGCAGGGCGTCTTCCGGACGCGGCGGCGCACCGGGCGGCAAGCGGCGCATCACCTCGTCCAGCAGCGGCTCCAGGCCGCGGTTATGCAGCGCGGACACCGGGTAAAACGGATAGCCCAGCGCCGCGAATTCCGCCGCCTGGGGATCCCGCTGCGCCGTGTCCGCTTTGTTGGCCGCCACCAGCACCGGCTTGCCGCTGCGCCGGAGCAGGCGGCCGACCTCCTCGTCCAGGGGCACCAGGCCGGAGGACAGGTCCACCACCCACAGGATCACCGCGGCGTCGGCGATCGCTACCTCGATCTGCCGGCGTGTGCCGGCGCGGACCTCCTGATCCGGTTGCGCCGCATGCGCCGTGTCCAGCCCGCCGGTGTCGATCAGTTCGAACCGCTGGTCGTCCCACGCGGCCTCGCACACCAGCCGGTCGCGCGTGACGCCGCTTTCCTCGTGGACGATCGCCAGGCGCCGGCCCACCAGCCGGTTGAAGAGCGCGCTCTTGCCGACGTTCGGCCGCCCGACGATGGCCACCACCCGGCGGACCGGTGGCCCGTCCGGGGCCGCCTCGTGCGCGGCCTGGATCGTCACATCCCCATCATTTTCGGTTTGGTTGTTCATTTGGGATTCGGCAGCGGGGCCTGAGCCCGCGGCCCGTGCTGGACGTGGGCGAGCTGCCGCGCCCCATCCACGAGGTACTGCACCCACGAAATGGCGGTCAGCACCGCGGCGCAGCCGATAAACCAGTTGAACGGCCGCGCCGCGCCGCCGATCAGCACCCAGATGATCGTCGCCATCTGGAAAAAGGTCGCGACTTTTCCGCTCAGGCGCGGCTGGACGTGCACCGCGCCCGCCAGGAGATGGACCAGCACAGAGCCTATAATCAGAAAGACATCGCGGCTGATCACCAGGGCGGTGAACCAGATCGGGATGTGCGGCGCCAGCGCCGGCAGGGAGGGCCGCGTCAGCAGGATCAGTCCCGAGAGCAACAGGGCCTTGTCGGCGATGGGATCGAGGATCCGGCCGAGGTCGGTCACCTCCTGACGCGAGCGCGCGAGATAGCCGTCCAGCGCGTCGGACAACGCCACCGCAAAGAAGATCACTAACGCCACCAGGCGCTCCAGTTCGACATCCTCGCCCCGGTAGAGCCCCAGCAGATAATAGATCAGCACGACGATAAAGACCGGCACGCCGAACAGGCGTGCAATCGTCACCTTGGTCGCCAGGGTCAATTTGGGCCGTTGCAGTGGTGTTTCCATGGGTGCCATTCCCAGCGCATTGTCCCAAGGTTTGGGCAAAACTCAAGCTTGGCCTGGTGGCGGGCAGGCGCTTATTGATTCATCGCCAATATGGAGTGCGGCGGCTTGACGCCGCCATGTACCGCGCGGCTCGACGCGCGGATGAAACGTTCTTGCGCATTGACTGTTTCAAAAAAACACCGCGTTACAAAACGAGGTGCAATAAAGCGGCGTCAAGCCGCCGCACTCCAAAAATTACCGCTCGCGCCACTGCAAAGCCCCCCCCATCGCGTCACCAGGTCGGGTTTACTTCGTGGCGGACCAGGTCGTCCCACGTTTCACGGCGGCGGATCAGGGCGTGCTGTGCGCCCCGCACCATGACCTCGGCCACACGCGGCCGGCTGTTGTAATTGGAACTCATCGTGAAACCGTAGGCGCCCGCCCCCAGCACCGCCAGCAAGTCGCCGGCCTGTACCGCGGGCAGCTCGCGATCCTGGGCCAGAAAGTCACCCGATTCGCAAATCGGCCCCACCACGTCGCCGAGTTCTGTCGTCGGCGTGGCGCGCACCGCCTGAATCTCGTGCCAGGCCTGGTACAGGCTCGGGCGGATCAGGTCGTTCATCCCGGCGTCCACGACGATGAATTTCTTGAACGGGTTATCCTTGATGTACTGCACGCGGGTGACGAGCGCGCCGGCGTTGCCGACCAGGAAGCGGCCCGGCTCCAGCACGACCTGCAGGCCCAGCGGCTGGAGCAGCGGCACCAGCCGCCGGGCCACCGCCGCCGGGAGCAGCGGCTGCTGATCAGGCTGGTAGGCGATGCCGAGGCCCCCGCCCACGTCGAGGAAGCGAAAACCGGCGTGGCGCTGCCGGAGCGCCACGCACAGCGGCGCGACCTTGCGCACCGCCGCGGCGAACGGGTCGGCCGAGAGAATCTGCGAGCCGATGTGCATGTGCAGGCCGACGATGTCCAGGTTTGGCAGGCGCGCGGCCAGTTCGTACGCCTGCGCGGCGCGGGCGGGATCGAGGCCGAATTTATTCTCCTTCTTGCCGGTGGAAATGTACTTGTGCGTCTGCGGATCCACGTCCGGATTGACCCGCAGGGCGATCCG
>CAIQIC010000366.1 GCA_903871765.1 uncultured Lentisphaerota bacterium | reverse complement strand
TGGCTGCATACCCACCTGTTGAGTCTAACCCGCTGGCGTCTGTCCGCCCGGGCGCGGCGGCCTGTCGCCCGCGCCGGTCTCTTGGCGGCCGGGTGGCTCCTTCGGCATGAGAAATTTCGGTTTCATGAACCCCCAGAGCAGCAGCCGGTACTTGAGCGCCGTCCAGACGGTCAGGACGCCATAGTGCACGCTCTGTCGGAAATTCACGGTGGACGCTTCGTCGAAGTATTTAGTCGGGATCGGCACCTGCGCGAGGCGGAAGCCGAAATGCACGATTTGCGTGTTGACCTCTTCGTCGAAGATGAAATCCCGCCGGTTGCGGTGGTACGGGATCGTTTCCAGCACCTTGCGATGGTAGGCCTTGTAGCCCGTGGCATAGTCGGTAAGCTGCAGGCGGTAGGCGCAGTTCTGAATGAAATTGAGAAAATTATTGCCGACGAATTTCCAGAGCGGCATGCCCCCCTCTTGGGTCAGATTCCCCAGGATGCGCGACCCGAGCACCGCGTCCGCTTCGCCGGCCAGGATGGGGCGCACCATGTCGGGAAGTTTTTGCGGATCGAACTGATTATCGCCGTGGAGGAGCACCACCACGTCGGCCCCGAGTTCCAGCGCCTGGTCATAGAGGATCTTTTGATTTCCGCCCATGTGCTGGTTCTTGGCATGCCGGATGGCTTTCACGCCGTGCAACTGCCGGGCGATCTCGAACGTCTGGTCATGGCTGCAGTCGTCGCCGATGATGATCTCGTCCACCCAATCCTTGGGGATGTCGTCGTAGGTCGCCCGGATGGTCTTCTCCGCGTTATACGCGATGATGACGGCGATAATTTTCTTGTCGGGGACGCGCACGCTCATGAAGTGCTCCCCGGCTTGAAATTCCGGATCAGCCCGGTCACCAGGGCGACGTCCGCGTCGGTCATATCCGGAAACAGCGGCAACGTGAGGATCCGCTGGAAGACCGCCTCCGCCACCGGCAGGGTCACCTTGTGGCCATAGCAGGGATGCATGTGAATGGGATAATAATGGACGCCCGTGGCCACGCCCCGCTCCATGAGGTACGTCGCCAGTGCGTTGCGATCGTCGCATTGCACGCAGAACAAATGCCACGCGGACCGGCTCTCCGGCGTGTCGGGCGGGGGCAATTGCAGCCACGGCAGGCCGGACAGCTCATCGAAATAGCGCTGGGCGATTTCCCGCCGGCGGCCGTTGGTCTGCGGCAGGCGCGTCAACTGGACCAAGCCCAGCGTGGCGGCAATGTCGTTCATGTGGCATTTCTGCCCGATCTCCATCACGCTGTATTCCCACCAATACGACTGGCCGGCGCCGGTGCGATCCCAGGTGCCTTTATCAATGCCCAGCCAGCGCAAGCGTCCCGCGCGGGCGGCCCAATCCGCGCGCGAACACACCAGCGCCCCGCCGTCACCCATGGCGATGTTCTTGACGGCATGAAAGCTGAAGCACCCGATGTCGCCCAGGCTGCCGGCGGGCCGGCCGCGCAGCAGGCTCCCGGCGGCATGGGCGCAATCCTCCACGATCCAGACCGTCCCCACCACGCTGCGCAAAGCGTCAATATCCACGGGCCGGCCGCCATAGTGCACGGGAATCACCGCCTTCGTGCGCGGCGTCAGCTTGCGCTGCGCATCGGCCAGATCCATGTTCAGCGTCTGCCGGTCCACGTCCACAAAAACCGGCGTGGCCCCGTTGTAACACGCCGCATGCGCCGTGGAGACAAACGTGATCGTCGGCACCAGGACCTCGTCGCCGGGCCCCACGCCCAGCACCCGCAAGGCCAGCTCCAGGGCGGCGGTGGCGGAGGACAGGCCGACGGCATACGGCACGTGAATGAATTCGGCGAAACGCTTTTCAAATTCGGCCGTCTTGGGCCCCAGGCCGAGCCACCCGGAACGCAGGGTCTCCACCACAGCGTCAATCTCCCGCTGCGTTATGGACGGTTTTAAGACATTCAGCATGACATGGTCTCCAAACAGCTTCCGTTCATCCATTGCCCGCTGGCCCAAGCCTGGCACGCACCGGCGCGCGACGCCAGTCCAACCGCAAGGCCTCAGTCACACGGGGGTACTGTAGGGGCGTCCTCCCGCTGGAGGATGCCCCTACATCACTGACCCATTACGTCCGACCGTTGATTCCACTTGACGGACCCCGGCCGGTCCGCCATAAGACCCCCCCGACCACGATCCGGAAAAAACCATGGCAAGTATGCTTTCAGGGGCTCCGGCTGACAACAGAAATCGGACGGCGCCGCGGCCGGAAATGGTCTTTCTTGTGCTCGCGCTGATCTGCGGCGCTGTGTTGGTCGCGCTCTTTCCCCCTTTTCAGGGGGACGACGAATCCGAGCACTTTTTCCGCGCCTATGCCCTGGCGGAATTCCAGGTGCTGCCGCAGGCACAGGGTGAGGCGATCGGCAACGTGCTGCCGGTGAGCCTGACCGTGGCGGTTTCCAATGCCGCCCTGGAACGGCTGATGTTCCACCCGCGCGAAAAGTTCGGGCTGGCGGACTTGCGCCGCACCCTGGCGGTGCCGTTGCAGCCGGAAATCCGGGCCTTCTGTCCCATGCGCGCCGGCGCCTATCCGCCGGCTTCCTACCTGCCCCAGGCCATCCCCATGTTGCTGGGACGGCTGGCGGGAGCCCGGCCGCTCCTGCTGTTGTATGCCGGCCGCCTGGGCAATCTGGCCTGCTGGATCGCGCTGGTGTTCCTGGCCATCCGGATCGCACCGGCCTTCAAGTGGGTCTTCGTGCTGACGGCCCTCATGCCCATGCCGCTGGCGCTCGCCGCCTCGCTGTCGGCGGATCCCGTCGCCAACGCCTGCTCCTGGGTGCTGGTGGCCCATGCGCTCCATCTGCGGTCGGACCGTACGGATCGCGTGCAACGGAAGGATCTGATGGCCTGGGCCGCGCTGCTGGCCGTGCTCGCGTGGTCCAAAGTCGGCTATGCCCTGTTGGGGTTGCTGTTCCTGCTGGTTCCGGTTCGCAAGTTCAAACCCGCTGTGATCCGCATCGGTTCGCGTTCATGGACCCTGTCACCCGGCCTCGTTCGCGTGCTGGCTTTCATCGGCTTGTGCGCCGTGCCCCTGGCGCTGGCGGGGCTCTGGGGCGCGCTCATCGGCACGGTGGTGCCGGTGACGACCGCGGACTGGTCCGCGGCCGCGGGGACGCTTCTGACCCATCCCCTGACGTTCATCCAGAAGGCGCTGCCGTGCGGGCTGGGCTACGCCATGTCGCTGATCGGCGTGCTGGGCTGGCTCGACACCCGGCTGCCGCTCCTGTTCTACCCCGTGTACGCCCTGGCCCTGCTGACGGCAGCGGTCCTGGATGGCCACGCGAGCCTGCAACTGCCCGCGCGGAGCAAACTGCTGCCCGGCCTGGTCGCGACCATCATCCTGATCATGATCGAGGCGCTGCGCCAACTGGGCATGCCGCTGCCGGGCTTGATCCACCACTCCAAGGTCGTCGGCCGCTACCTGATCCCCGCCGTCCTTCCGACGCTGTTGCTGCTGTATCCGGGGCGCGAAAGCCGGTACCGCGCGCTCCTCCCGCGCGTGCTGCCCGTGTTCCTCGTCGGCGCCCTCGGCGTCACGCTATGGCGCGTCCTCGCCCGCTATTATCTGCCGTAGCAGGCTGTCGGACTTAGTCCGGCTATCGCCGGGCCAAGTCCACATCCTGCTACTGTTTCGGAGCCCTGTTTCTTAAGAAACTGTGTTTCCTGTGATGCCAACTACTTTGTTCACCGTCAACGAATGTCGATTCCGCTGAAAAAGTCGGGGGCGGCCCTTCACGCTCCACGGGCTCGGGCGAACCGCCGCTTGGCCTTCGTCTGCACGGGTTTCGAGCGTACCAAACGTAGCTCCTGGCGGTCCAGCAGTTCCCATTCGACC
>CAIQIC010000365.1 GCA_903871765.1 uncultured Lentisphaerota bacterium | reverse complement strand
TGCACCAGCGGCGCCTTCTGCTGGATCGTCAGCAGCATGCGCATCAAGCCCAGCACCGTACCGAGCAGTCCCAGCAGGGGCGCCAAGTGCGCCAGCGTGGCCAACAGCGGCAGGCGACTCTCCAGGCGGGGCATTTCCACCAGGCCGGTTTCCTCGATGGCGCGGCGAATGCGCGCCGGACCCTCGTCATGATGCAGGATGGCGGCTCGCGCCAACTGGGCCACCGGCCCTGGCGTTTCCTCGCAAATACTGACGGCTTCGGCGATGTTTTGCCGCTTCAGGATGTTGATGATGCCCAGCAGGAAATCCCGCCACTTGATCTGCGCCCGGTGCAGATAATACAAACGCTCCAGAAAGATGGCCGCCGCCGCCAGGCCCACCAGCAGAATCAGGCCCAGCATCGGACCGCCCTGTTGTCCCAATTCGATCATCGTCGCCTCCGATCACATGGCTTTCCGCTTCAGAACAGCACCCAGTGCTCCAACCGGATTTTCTGGATGCGCTGCCAGGCGTCGCCCGAGGCCGGCACACCGGCGTCGGCCACCCGGCGGTAGATGTTGACGGCGGCGCGCCACTGCCCGGTATTCTCCTGCAGAGCGGCGGCGTAATACGCCGCCCGGGTGAACCAGAGCGGGTTGCCCTGGTACCCCTTGTCGCGCTCGGCCAAAAAACCATAGACCACATTGAGATAGCGCACCAGCGCCTCGGCCTTGCGTCCCATTTTCTCGAGGCAGCGGCCCATCTTCATTTCCGCCTGCCACTTCAGGTCGCGATCAGCGACGGGGCTGTCGAGCACGACGCGATAGGAACTGAGCGCGTCGGCGAACCGGGCGGGATCCTCGTTGCCCAGCGAGAACTGGCAATCGCCGCGGCGGCCGTAGGCCAGGTTGGTGAGATAGCTCTTGGGAAATTTGGTGATGACTTCGTCGAAGGCCAGGATGGCCCCGGCATACTGGTTGAGTTCGACCAGGACATCGCCCTGGTCAAACCGCGTCTGGGGCAGTTTGGGGCTGTCGGGATATTGTTTGGCCAGCCGGCTGTAATACTCAATGGCCCGGCGATATTCCTTGCCGGCGGTGGTTGAACGGCCCGCCCAGTACAGCGCTTTGTCGGCCAGCGGACTTTGCGGATACTGGGTGGCCAGCGCCGCAAACTGCCGCTCGGCCGCCGGATAGTCGGCGTGATTGAAATAATATTCGCCCAGCCAGAAGAGCACCTCCGGGGTCCACGCGGACTGTGGATGCTGCTCGACGAACTGGCGGCAGACCGCCAGCGCGGCCTGGTCCTGCCCCAGCAGATACAGGCACCAGCCGCGCATATAGCCGGCCTGTTCAGCCAGCGGGCGGCCGGGAAATTGCGCGATCAACCCCTCGAAGTCAGCCTGGGCGGTCTTGAATTGACCCAGCCGGTAATGGAGCATGGCCCGGCCATTCCACGCCTCCGCCTGCCAGACGGTCCCAGTGGCCTGCATCGCCCGGTCATAGGCCGCGAAGGCATCATCCCATTGCCCCAGCTCCTCGCCGACCTGCGCCAGACCCAGCCAGCCCCGCGTCGCAAACACGCCGCCCGTCGGCGCCTCCGCCAGGGTCCGGAACAGCTTTCCGGCTTCCGCCGGCTGGCCCAGGCGCGTCAGGCAGGCGCCCGCCTGATACAGCGCCTGCGCCGCCAGCGCGCCGCGCGGATAGGCTTGCTGGAGCTGCCGGTATTTTTCCAGCGCGGACTGGTATTGCTTGCCGGCAAACAAGGCGTCGGCGGCCTTGCACAGGGCGGTTTCCTTGTCGCGGTCCTGCGGAAAGATTTCCGCGGCCTTGGCGAACGCCGTCGCCGCTTCCGCGTGGCGGCCCAGACCCTCCAGGCACCACCCTTTGCCCATCAAGGCCGCGCCCTGGCCGGCCGTGTCGGAAAAGGCCTCGCTGTAATGCTGATATTCCTCCAGCGCCTCCGCAGGGCGCTGCAGGTTGAGCAAGGTGTCGGCGAGATCCAGCCGGGCCCGCGCGGCCAGTTCGGGGCTGGGCGCGCCCGCCATGGTTTTGCGCAACAGCGCCAGGCCTTCCTCCACGTTGTTCATCCGGATGAGGAGCTTGCCGCGCAGGATGTCGCTCTCGGTTTTGACCCTGGCATCGGGCGACAGGCTGGCGCGCTGCACCAACGCCTGTACGGCGGCCGTCAGGTTGGTCTGCGCCTCGTACAATTGTGCCAAGGCCAGCCACGCTTCCGCCCGCACGGCTGGCAGGGCGGCTGTTCTTTCGGTCAGGCGGCGCAGCGTCTGCTCCGCCTCGCTCGACTGCTGGCGGAGACGCCAAAGCTGCGCCAACTGCAGCCGGCCGCGGTCGGCGATGTCCGTCTCGGGATGCTCCCGTATCAATTGTTCCAACCGCTGGCTGGCCTCCTCCGGCCGGCCGGCCGTCAGCAGGGCGCCGGCCCAATCCAGCAGGTTTTCGGCGGCCTCCGGCGCCTGGGGATAATCGTGTTGATACCGCTGGAAGGCCTCCAGCGCGCGCTCCGTCTGGCGCAGGCGCAGCGCGGACAGCGCCGTGAGCCGCAAGGCGGGGCCGGCGAGCGGATGCGCCGGATACTGTGCCACCATGTCCTGCCAAAGCGACAATGCTTCCACAAGGCGGTCTTGGGCAAACAGCACGCGCGCCGTCCAGAACAACAACGCGGGCTGCTGTTCCGCCGCCGGTTGCGTTTGGTTGGTCAGCGTCTGCAACGCTTCGCCGTATCGCTGCAGTCCGAGCAGCGCGCGGGCCAGCCAGACGCGGCCCGCCGCCCGGTCGGCAGCGTTGGTGGCGCCCTGCAGCGCCTGTTCAAAGGCGACGCGGGCAGGATCGAAAAAACCATCTTCCAACGCCGCGCGGCCGGTCTGGAGCAAAGCCGCCCGGTCCACGCCGTTGCTGCCCGCGGCCGCGTGCGCCCGCGCCACGCCGGCCAGGCAGAGCACGACGCCCGCCCACCAGCACCCGGCGCGCCTATTCCGTCCGATGGTCATGCCGGCTTGTCCACAACTTTGTGTTCCAGGACCCCGCGCAAATACTGGCCGGTGTAGGACTTCGGATTGGCCATGATAGCTTCCGGTGTGCCCTGGGCGATGATCTGCCCGCCGGCTTCCCCGCCCTCGGGGCCGAGGTCAATCACATAATCCGCCGTCTTGATGACATCCAGATTGTGCTCGATGATCACCAGCGAGTTGCCGGCATCGCGCAGCCGCAGCAGGACCTGCAGGAGCTTGTGGACATCCGCGAAATGCAGGCCGGTGGTGGGCTCATCCAACAGATACAGCGTGCGGCCGGTATCCGTCTTGCTAAGCTCCGCGGACAGCTTCACGCGCTGTGCCTCGCCGCCGGACAGCGTCGTGGCCGGCTGGCCGAGTTGGAGATAACCAAGCCCGACATCGGAGAGCACCTTCAGCTTGCGTTCCATCGCCGGAATGGCGCGGAAGAATTCCAGCGCCTCGTCAACCGTCATGTTGAGCACCTCGGCGATGCTCCGGCCGGCGTACCGGACGTCCAGGGTCTCGCGGTTGTACCGCTGCCCGCGGCACTGTTCGCAGGTCACGTACACGTCCGGCAGAAACTGCATCTCGATCTTCAGAATGCCGTCGCCTTTGCAGCGCTCGCACCGACCGCCCTTGACGTTGAAGCTGTACCGGCCCGGCCCGTAGCCGCGCACCCGCGAACCGGGCAGTTGAGCAAACAGATCACGGATCAGCGAAAACGCGCCCGTGTAGGTGGCCGGATTGCTGCGGGGCGTCCGGCCGATGGGCGACTGGTCAATCACAATCACCTTGTCCAGGTGCTCCAGGCCGACAATCTTGCGGTGCTTGCCCGGCCGGTCCTTCGCGCTGTAGAAGTGCCGGAACAGCGCGCGGCGCAGGATGTCGTCCACCAAGGTGCTCTTGCCGCTGCCGGACACGCCCGTGACACAGACCATGGAACCCAGGGGGATCTTGATGTTGATGTTCTTGAGGTTGTTCTCCGTGGCGCCCAGGATTTCCAGGACGGCGCCGTTGCCCGGACAGCGTTTTCCCGGCACCTGGATTTCCATGTCCCGGTTAAGGTACCGGGCCGTCAGGGAGCGCGGTTGCACCAGCAAATCGGCGACCGACCCGGCATGGACCAGGGCGCCGCCGTGCCGGCCCGCGCCGGGGCCGAGGTCAATCACATAATCCGCCGCGCGGATGGTCTGCTCGTCGTGTTCCACCACCACCACGGTGTTGCCGAGGTCGCGCAGGCCCTTCAACGTGGCGATCAGGCGTTCGTTGTCGCGCTGGTGCAGGCCGATGGACGGCTCGTCCAACACGTACAGCACGCCGACCAGGCCCGCGCCGATCTGCGTGGCCAGCCGGATGCGCTGCGCCTCGCCGCCGGACAGCGTGCCGCTTTCGCGGTCGAGCGTCAGGTAATCCAGACCGACGTTGGTCATGAATTGCAGCCGTTGGCGGATTTCCTTGACCACCTCGTGGACGATTTTTTCCTCCTGCGGAGTGATGTCCAGCCGGCCGAAGAAGTCGATGGCCGCCTGCACCGAGAGCCGCGTAACCTCCACGATAGATTTGCCGCCGACCTTGCAGGCCAGCGTTTCCGGACGGAGGCGCGTGCCCTGGCAGGCCGTGCAGGGCTGGCGGCTCATGTACTCGGTCAGCTTTTGGCGCATGTAATCGCTGTCCGTTTCCTCGTACCGCCGCTTGAGGTTGGGCACGATACCCTCAAAGGGCTTGGTGTACTTGTGGTACGACCCGCCGCGCCAGAAGCCGAAGGTCATGGTCTCGTCGCCCGAGCCGTTAAGCAGTGCTTTCCGGAAGGCCTCCGGCAGGTCCTCCCACGGCGTTTCCATGGCGGCGCCATAATGCCGGGCCACGGCGCGCAACAAATTCTTGAAGTAAATGATCATCCGCCGGCCGCCGCGCTTCCAGGGATGGATGGCCCCATCCTCCAGCGACAGCTTCTTGTCCGGCACCACCAGGTCCTCGTCGAAGACCATCATCGTGCCCAGCCCGAGACAGGTCGGACAGGCGCCGTAGGGGCTGTTGAAGGAGAAATGCCGCGGGGTGAGCGTGTCAAAGCTGATCCCGCAGTCGGGGCACGCGTTTTTTTCGGAAAACAGCTTTTCCTTCCACTCGTCCGTGGCTTCCGGCACCGCGGCCAGCAGCAGGCCCTCGCCCTGCTTCAACGCCAGCTCGACGGAATCCGTCAGCCGCGTGCGGATCTTGTTGGTGATCATGAGCCGGTCCACCACCACCTCGATGGTATGCTTCCGATTCTTCTCCAGATCCGGCACATCGTCGAGGTCGTGCAGCGCGCCGTTCACCCGCACGCGGACGAAGCCCTGCTTGCGCAGCGACTGGAAAATCTCCTCGTGCTGGCCCTTGCGGCCCTTGACCACGGGCGCGAGGAGCATCAGTTTGGTCAGGACCGGCAGCTTCAGCATCTGCTCCACAATCTCTTCCGCGCTCTGCTGCACGATGGGTTTGCCGCACTGGTAGCAATGCACCCGGCCGACGCTGGCGAAGAGCAGGCGGAGGTAATCGTGAATCTCCGTCGTGGTCGCCACAATCGAGCGGGGATTCGCGCCGGCCGTCCGCTGCTCGATGGCGATGGCCGGCGAGAGGCCCTCGATGTAATCCACATCCGGTTTCTGCATCTGCTCCAGAAACTGGCGGGCGTACGCCGAGAGGCTTTCCACGTATTTGCGCTGCCCTTCCGCATACAGGGTATCGAACGCCAGCGACGACTTGCCCGAGCCGCTCAAACCCGTGATGACCGTCAAACTGTTGCGCGGAATGTTGACGGTGATGTTCTTCAGGTTGTGTTCCCGCGCCCCGGCGACCGTTATGAAATCTTTTGACATGGTTATTAGCCTTACTTCCCTTCCATACAAACAGCGAACACTACCACATCCCCGGCCGGTGGGGAAACGATTTTTTTAGCGGCGGAACGGGGGGGCATGCGCTATGCTGCCGCGCAGCTCGGGAGTTTCAGCCGCCATGACCATCGCAAGCATCCGCGTATATCGCGATCTGTTGGACGGAAACCGCCGCTGGGCGGAGGCGACCCGCGCTCTGCTGCGGGCGCGCGGCTGGACCCTGGTGAACATGATCGGCGCACCCGGCAGCGGCAAGACGGCGCTCTTGGAGGCGCTGGCGCGCGCGCTGCCGGACCGGCGGACGTGGGCCGTGATCGAAGGCGACTGCGCCACGACGCGCGACGCCGAACGCCTCCGCGCCGCGGGCCTGACCGCCAGCCAGATCCTCACCGGCGACGGCTGCCATCTGACCGCTGCGACCGTCCACCAGGCGCTGTGCGACCTGCCGTTCGCGCCCCGGACGCTCGTGCTCGTGGAGAACGTCGGCAACCTGGTCTGCCCGGCGTCCTGCGACCTTGGCGAGGACGCCAAGATCGCCGTACTGAGCGTCACCGAGGGCGAGGACAAACCGCTGAAATATCCCATTCTTTTTCGCGTCGCGCGCGCCGTCGTGCTCTCCAAAACCGACTTGCTGCCGCACCTGCGGTTCAGCCTGGACCGCTGCCGCGCCGCGCTCCGGCAGGTCAACGCGGCCGCGCCGGTTTTCGAGCTGTCCGCCAAAACCGGCGCCGGCGTGCCGGCCTTCGCCGACTGGCTGTGCGCCGCGCCGCCAGCCGGGACATAACTTGCCAAACGTCATAGACCTGCGGTCAGCAACTTGTCGTACAGGATGTCCGCCACCAACGCACGGCCCCGGGCATTCCAGTGCCCGTCCACGTTGAAATAATTCATAAGCGTCGCCGGCCTGCATTGCGCCGTGGGGCCGCCGGGGTCAGTGTCCTCCGCCAGCCTCGTCCAGTCGCCGCATGCCTTCCAACAGCAGATTCATGGTGGACGGGGGAAGGTCCGGATCCGCGGGTGACGGCGCAACGGCCGGCTGAAACCGGAACGCGTCGCCGCCCAGGGCCAGCGCGGCATAAAAGGCCTCCGCACCGCGGCATGCTCCGCAGGCCGCCTGCACGATCCGGCCGGTGTCGAAGCTCAGGGTGGCCGTGGCGCCGTCGCCCGACCGCGTGATTTCCAGGCGGCCGCTTTTACCCGAGGAATCGATCATCTGTACAATGTCCGCAACGGACACGATGTGCAGTTGGCCGGCAAACTCGTTCTGCCCCCGCGCGCGCTGCAACTGCAGCTCGACTTCCTTGCGGATGGCCTCCTCAGCCTGCTTGCGCCGGGTGATGTTGCGCAGCGTGAAACACCAGCCGCGGCCATCGTTCCAGCGCAGGCAGCCGGCCGCAATCTCGGCGGGGAACTCCGATCCGTCCCACCGGCGGCACCGGCACTCGAGCACCGTGAACCAACCGGTTTCCCAGTGGGCATCGATCGTCGTCATCAGCCGCGCATCCGCGTCGGCCATCACGTCGCCCAGCACCATGTTCTCCAGCTCGGCCCGGGTGTAGTGCGTCATCTTCTGGGCCTGACGGTTGGAATCGAGGATGCGGCCGGCGCGGTCCGTAATCAGCGTGGCGTCATAGAGGCTTTCCAGGAGGCCGGCATAGGACAGGCTGTGGCCGGTGAGGCGCTGGCGGACCGTCGGGCGGCTGTCATCGGCCTCTGGCCCGGAGGGGGACGGAGAGCTCATTTCACCTGTACTCATGATGGCCTACTCCTAGCAAAGAATGTAGAATGTTGACAAGTTCAAACTGCCGCCGCTACGCGGGGCCGGTCGGGCGGAAATCCTGCAGATTGAGCTGGAGGGTGGTCCGGCCGCGGAAGACATTGTTGCGCGCGTGGAACGCGATGTCGAGCAGGCCCGGCGGTACGGGACGTTGTCCCATCCCAAAACCGACGGCGTCCAAGACCGTGCCCTCGGTCTCCACCGTGAGCTTCAGCGTGTCCTTGGCCAGCACGCGCGGCTCCGCCACGACGCGGACACCGCGGGCCGCCCAGATGGGTTCCGCATTGCTCTGGCCGAACGGCCGGAGCAGGTCCAGGGCGGATAACAGCCGGTCATCCACCTCGCGCAACGCCACCCAGGCGTCCACCCGCTGGACCGGCCGCAAATCCACGGCCTGCAACCGCTCCGCGGCCACGGCGTTGAATTGCTTCTTGAAGGCCGGCAGGCGGTCGGCGGTGAGCGTCAGACCGGCGGCCAGGGCATGGCCGCCGAACGTGTCCAGCGTGTCGGCGCAGTGCGCGAGCTGGGCGACCAGATCGAATTCCTCGATGCTGCGGCACGATCCGCGGCAGGCGCCGTCCGGCGCGATGGCAATGACCACGGCGGGCCGGCGGTACCGCTGACACAGGCGCGCGGCCACAATACCGATGACGCCGGGATGCCAGCCCGCGCGGGCGACCACCACGCCGAAGTGCCGCTCCGGGTCAAAACCGTCATCCACCTCGCGCACGGCCTCCGCGACGATCTGCTGCTCCACCGCCTGCCGCTCCCGGTTGGCGGCATCGAGCTGGCGGGCCAGCACCCCGGCCCGCCCGGCCTCCGGCGTCAGCAGTAATTCCAGCACGGTCTCGGCGTCGCCAAGCCGGCCGACGGCATTGAGGCGCGGGGCGAGCAGAAAGGCAACATGCCAGGCCTCAAGCGGGTCCTGCACGCCGGTTACGGCCCACAACGCCTGCAGGCCGGGTGAGGTCGTTCGCTGCAGTCGCGCCAGGCCGTGGCGGACCAGCACGCGGTTTTCGTCCTGCAGCGGGACCACGTCGGCAATGGTGCCCACGGCCACCAGGTCGAGCGCTTCACGCAGGTCAACCTGCGCCCGCGCGCCCGCCTGCCGGACCAGCGCGTGACACAGCTTGAACGCGACGCCGACGCCGGCCAACTGCCGCAGGCCGGGATGGTCGCCGAGCTTGGGATTGATGACCGCCAGGGCCGGCGCCACCGGACCGGAGGGTTCATGATGATCGGTGACGATCACATCCACCCCGGCGGCCTGCGCCTGTTGCACCGCCGTTACCGCGCTGGTGCCGCAATCCACAGTGATCAGCAGCCGGGGCTGATGCCGTTGACAACAACGCGCCAAGGCCTCCACCGACAAGCCATATCCGTCGTCCATGCGATGCGGAATGAACGGGACGGCGCGGGCGCCCAGTCGGCGGAGCGTTTGCACCAGCAAGGCGGTGCTGGTGAGTCCATCGGCGTCATAATCGCCGTAGACCGTGATCGGCTCCTGCGCCGCGAGGGCGCGCCCGATCCGCGCCGCGCCCGCGGCCAGGCCGGGCAGCAATCCGGGATCCGACAACTCGCTGAGGCGCGGGCGGAGAAAACATTCCGCGGCGGCGGTGGTCAGAAAGCCCCGCGCCGCCAGCATGCGGGCGATGGGCAGCGGCAGATCCAGGGACGCCGCCAGCGTTCGGGCCGGCTGCTCGGGGACTTCCGCCACGCGCCAGAGTTTGGTGGACATGCCGGGCGGCGCTAGAACGTCTCGACCTTCTTTTCGCGGTGGAAGAGCAGCACGAAGGGCGTGGCGACATAGACGGTGGAATAGACACCGGTGGTCATGCCGATCAGCAGGCAGAAGGTCAGATCGCGCAGCGAGCCGCCGCCGAAGATGAACAGGGCCAGCACGCTGAGCATGGTGACGCCGGTGGTCAGGATCGTCCGGCCCAGGCACTGGTTGATGGATTCGTTGGCGATCTCGCGGTAGCTCTTGCCGCGCGCGCTCTTTACGTTTTCGCGGATGCGGTCGAAGACGACGATCGTGTCATTGATCGAGTAACCAATGATCGTGAGGATGGCCGCGACGATGTTCAGGCTGAGCTGGTGGCCCAGCGCGCAGTAGAGTCCCAAGGCGACCAGCACGTCGTGGAACAGCGAGGCCATGGCGCCGATGGCGTAGGGAAACTCGAAGCGGTAGCCCACGTAGATGGCCATGGCCAGGAGCGCCAGCCCCACCGCCAGGAGCGATTTGCCGCCCAGTTCCTTGCTCATCTTCGGGCCCACGCTGTCCTTTTGCATCAGCTTGAACCCGGCGTCCTTGAAGGTATGCTCAATAACATCCGACGCCTTGCCGCTTTCCTCAAAACCGGTATTGACCTGCAGGAATTCCTTGGCCGCCGCGCCGGGCTTGGCGACGCTTTCGTGTTGGTACAGGGGGACGGCATCCTTCACCCCGGCCGCGCGGATGGCCGCGTCAATCTTTTCCACCGGCACTTTCTGCTGGAATTGGAAGGTGAGCGCCGCACCGCCGGTGAAGTCCACGCCGAGATTGGCCTTGCCGCGCGCCAGCATGAGGCTCCAACTCCCGACGATCACGACCGTGGAAACGACCGCGCAAATTTTCCAGGCGCCGATGAAATTGATGTGCGGCACGTTCTTGAAAAGCTCCAGCATGCTGAACCGGGTCAGGCGGGTGTGCGTCGCGATGAGATTGAAGATCATGCGCGTGACCACCAGCGAGGTATACAGACTGAGCGCGATGCCGGCGGTCAGGGTGACGGCGAAACCGCGCACCGCGCCGGAGCCGAGCCAGAACAGGATCAAGGCCGACACGACACTGGTCACGTGGGAATCGAAGATTGCGCTGAACGCCTTGTGATAGCCGGCCTCCAGCACGGCCTTGAGGCCCTTGTTGAAGTGCTGTTCCTCGCGCATGCGTTCGTAGATCAGCACGTTGGCGTCCACCGCCATGCCGACCGTCAACACAATGCCGGCGATGCCGGGCAGGGTCAAGGTCGGCAGGCTGATCGCGCCGCTCATGGTGGACGGGTCCAGCATGCTCAGCAGCGCGCCGACGATCCAGAGCGCGAGCGGCAACAGCAGGACGTTCCAGAACAGGGCGATGTTGGCCACGACCCCGGAGAGAAAATAGTAGCCGATCATGAAGACCATGACCGCCAGGCAGCCGATGATCGTGGCTAGTTTGCCGGAGGCAATGGCGTCGGCGCCCAGCGTCGGATCAATGATGCGTTCGTCCCCCACTTTCACCGGCGCCGGCAGCGAGCCGGCCTTGAGCACGATGGCCAGCTCCGACGCGTCGCTGTAGGTGAAGTTACCCTCGATGATCGCGCGGCCGTCGGGGATTTCGGCCTTCAGCACCGGAGCGGAATACAGCGTGCCGTCCAGCACGATGCCCAACAGCCGCGGCAACTGCGGATTTTCGTTGAGGCTGCCGTTCTGCGCATAACGCTTCGTCAGATCCCAGAAGCGGCGGGAACCCTTGGAGTCCAGTTGGATCGAAACATGCGGCCGGTTGACCTGGTCATAGTCCACGCCGGCGCTCTTGAGATTTTCGCCGGTTACTTCGGCCCGTTTGTTGACAAAGAAAGGCTGGTAATAATCCTGCCCGTTGATGGCGTGCTTTTCCAGCAACAATTCATAGCCCGGCGGCGCGTGGAACACGGCCAGCCGCGCCCGCACATCGTCCTCCTTTGTATCCGGCGGATCCTTGGAACGGTCCCGCTGATAATATTCGCCGCCGCGCCAGCGGCCGCCCGGACCGGGATCCTCCAGCGTGATCGCCCGATACCCGTCGGGGACCCAGTTCTTTTCGGTGAGCTGGCGGATCAAATCGTCATTCTTGGGATGGACCATGCGGAATTCGAGATAGGCCACGTCCTTGATGAGCTTCAGCGCGCGTTCGCGGTCCTCCGCCTTGAGACCGGGCAATTCGACCACGATCCGGCCGTCGCCTTCGGACTGGATGTTAGGCTCAGCCACGCCCATGGCATCAATGCGGTTGCGGACCACCTCCATGGCGCGGGACTGGGCCTCCTTGAGGTTCAGGGAACCCAGCTTGGCGGCATCCACCTCCAGCACATAGCGCAACCCGCCCACTAGGTCGAGGCCCAGTTTGATTTTTTTGACGTCACCCGGCAGCGGCTTGCGGAACTGCAGGATGTGCTGGGGCGTCACCAGCATCAGCGAGATGACCGTCATCACCGCAAACAGCAACCATTTCCACGCAATTTTCTTGTCCATGAACGCAACCTCTCTGCGACCGCCGCCGCCGGCGGTGCACCCCGTGAGCCCTACTTCTTATCCTCCGCCGCCGGATCCGCATCGCCGGTCAGCACCTGCGTCACCGCGCTCCGCGTGACTTCGACTTTGACGCTGTCGGCAATCTTGATGAGGATCGTTTTATCCTTGACGTTGGCCACCAGTCCCAGCAGGCCCCCGCCGAACACCACCCGGTCGCCGCTCTTGACGCTGTCCAGCATGCGCCGGCGCTCTTTATCCCGCCGCTGCTGCGGCCGGATCAGCATGAAGTAAAAGATGGCCACCATGATCAGCAGCATCACCGGCATTTGCAGCGGCGAGCCGCCGCCGCTGCCGCCGCCGCCCGACGGCGCCCCCATGGCCAAAATCAATGCCCCACTGTTCATCATGCTGTCCCTTCCTTTCCCGATCCCATCCGCTGCGCGTCCGGATCGGGACCAGCCCCTGTCGCTTCCTTCTTCCACGCCCATGCCGCCGGATCCGCCTCCAAATCCACGCCGCGGTATTGTTCGCGGAACCGGTCAAACGTCCCGGCCCGGATGGCCGCCTGCATGTCGCCGATAAACGCCCGAAAGCGAAACAAATTGTGCAGCGTCAGCAGCCGCAGTCCAAGAATCTCGTTGGCCTGCAGTAAATGCCGCACATAGGCCCGGCTGAAGTTCCGGCAGGCATAACAGGCGCACTCCGCCTCGATCGGCTGCGCATCGTCCTTGCAGCTCGCCGCCTTCACCGCCAGCCGGCCCGTCCGCGTGAACGCCGTGCCGTGCCGCGCCAGCCGCGTCGGCAGCACGCAGTCGAACATGTCCACGCCGCGCGCCACCGCCTCGACGAGCTGCCCGAACAAGCCCACGCCCATCAGGTAGCGCGGCCGGTCCGCCGGCAACTGCGCCACGCTGTCGTCCACGCCCTTGAAAATCAACGCGGTGGACTCGCCCACGCTTACGCCGCCGATGGCGTAGCCGTCGAAATCCATCCGCACCAGCTCCGCGGCGCAGCGCGCGCGCAGGTCCGCGTACACGCTCCCCTGCACAATGCCAAAGACCAGTTGCCCGGACGCCCGCGGCTGGCGGACGCAAAGACCGGCCCATCGTAGTGTCCGGTTCGTGGCTTGGCAAGCGTAATCATAGGCGCACGGGTACGGCGTGCATTCGTCCAGCACCATGGCAATGTCCGACCCCAGTTGCCGCTGCATGGCCATGGCCTCGCCCGGGCCGAGAAAATGGCGCGCGCCGTCAATATGCGATTGAAATTCCACCCCGGCGTCCGTGACCCGCCGCAGCTTGGCCAGGCTCAGCACCTGATAGCCCCCGCTGTCGGTCAGCAGGGCGCGGTCCCAGCCCATGAACCGGTGCAATCCGCCTAGTTTGGCGATCAGGTCCACACCCGGCCGGGCCTGCAGGTGATAGGTGTTGCTAAGTAACAGGGAAAAATCCAGCTCCTGCAGCTCCGCTGGCGTCATCGCCTTGACGGTGGCCTGGGTGCCCACCGGCATGAACACCGGCGTATCCACCACGCCATGCGACGTCCGCAGACGCCCGCACCGCGCCTGCGAGCCGGCATCGCGATGGGTGATCTCAAAATGCGCTTTCATGATGCCTGGTGCGGCTTGGCCGCAGCCGGCCCGCGAATCGCCCGGACCGCGGGCGCTCTTCAGTACACCATTATCGGGGACTTGACTAGGGCATACTTGCATGTATAGTGAAAGTGAGGGCGTTTGTGTGCAACCTATGGGGTTCCTCACCCCGACCTCCTTGGCACGCAGCGCCCTCTTTTGCGCACCCGGGAGCCAGCATGAACACCGCCGCGCAGGTTGAGGGAGGCTGATGAAAGCCATCACGATCATCCTGGATTCCGTCGGCATCGGGGCGGCGCCGGACGCCGGCGATTACCACGACGCCGGCGCCGCCACCTTGCGCCATTGCGCGGAGCGCGTCGGCGGCCTGCGCCTGCCCACCCTGCAGCGCCTGGGCCTGGGCAACATCCCCGCGCTCCTGCCGGGCGAGGCCCCCATCCCCGGCGTGCCGCCGGTCCCCCAGCCCGCCGCCAGCTATGGAGCCATGCGGGAAGTTTCTGAAGGCAAGGACACGATCACGGGACACTGGGAAATCGGCGGCTTGCTGATGCGGCCGGGGTTTCATCTCTTTCCGCCGGGCTACCCGTCGTTCCCCGCCGACCTGGTGGCGGCCTTCACGCAACGCACCGGCCGCGGCCTGCTGGGCAACAAGGCCGCCAGCGGCACCGCCATCCTGGAGGAACTGGGACCGGAACACCTGCGCACCGGCTCGTGGATCGCCTACACCAGCGGCGATTCGGTATTTCAACTCGCGGCGCATAACGACGTGATTCCGCTGGCGGAACTCTACCGCGGCTGCGACATCGCCCGCGAGCTGTGCAATCCCTACCGGATCGGCCGCGTCATCGCGCGTCCGTTCGTCGGCCGGCCGGGCGCCTGGGTCCGCACGGAGGACCGGCGCGACTACGCCTACCAGCCCGGCGAGGCGACGATCCTGGAACGGCTGCAGCAGGCCGGCGTGCCGGTGTATGGCGTGGGCAAGATCGAGGACATTTTCGCGCACCGCGGCCTGACGGAATCGGTCCACACCGGCAACAACCACACCTCGCAGGCGCAGGTGCTGGCGTTCCACCGCGCTCACCCGGACGGCTTGATCATCGCCAATTTCATTGATTTCGACATGCTCTACGGCCATCGCCGCGACGCGCCGGGCTTTGCGGCGGCGCTGGAGCAAACCGACGACTTCCTGCGCGGGCTTCTGGCCCTGCTGACGGCGGACGACCTGCTGCTCATCACCGCCGATCATGGCAACGACCCCACCTTCCGCGGCACCGATCACACCCGCGAATATGTGCCGCTGCTGGCCTATCAAGCCGGACGCCCCGGACGCCCGCTGGGGATCCGGCAGGGTTTTTACGACGTGGCCCAGTCGCTGGCCGCGTTCTTCGGCCTGCCGCCGTTGCCGCGGGGCGTCAGTTTTCTTTCCGACGCGTGAGTCGCCCCGTGCGACGACGACTTAAGGATTGCGGTGGCACAATCAAGCCCTGCGAAAAGATTTGCCGACTTGCGGTCAATTTGGGTAAGTTCCCCAGCGTTGTCATCATTCGAACAAGGAGCAACCCCTGAGCAACCCCGTGGATAAGATGTGGTATTACTCGGACAACGGCATCGATCGCAAGGGGCCGGTCTCCGACAACGAACTCCGCCAACTCCAACTGCCGCCCACCACGCTCGTCTGGACCGAGGGCATGGCCCAGTGGACGCCGGCGAAAGATGTGGCGGCCTTGCAATCAAGTCCACCGCCAATACCGCCGCCCGTGACGGAGAAGAACTGGTTCTATTCCAAAGATGGGCAGGAACGCCAAGGCCCGCTGGCTGAGAGCGAACTCAAACGCTTGCTGGCCGCCGGACAACTCCCGAGTTCCACGATGGTTTGGAGCGAAGGCTTCGCGAATTGGACGTCCGCGACCAGCGTGACAGAGCTGCAGCCGGGCGTCTCGCCCGCCGCGGCGGGCGGGACCCCGCGGACGCTGCTGTCAGGGCCCTTCCTCAGCCGCACACCCAATCGTGATCTGATGCAGGCCGCCCGCGAAGCTTTGCGCGGCCGGTGGGGCGTCGCGGTGGGCGCCGTCCTGATAAATTTCGGCATCAGCTTGCTCCTTCAGTTTTTCGCCGCCCTGCCGTTCGTCGGTTGCCTGGCACGAATCGGTTCGTTGCTGATCGAAGGCTCGCTACTGCTGGGCTTGGCCATGTTCTTTCTCACGCTGGCGCGCGCGCAGAATTCTGACATCAATTTGGTGTTTGGCGGCTTCAAACAGTTCGGCACGGCCCTGGCCGCCTATCTGCTCATGGGCATATTCGTCTTTCTGTGGGCGCTGCTGTTCATCATCCCCGGCATCATCGCCTCCTACCGGTATGCCATGACCTTCTTCCTGTTGGCTGATCACCCCGACCTGGACGCGCTGGAGGCCATCCGGCGCAGCAAAGAAATGATGCGGGGCAATAAAGGCAAACTGTTCTGCCTGACGTGGCGCTTCTTCGGTTGGGCGCTGCTCTGCATCCTGACGTGTGGCATCGGCTTCATCTGGCTGGGACCCTACATCCAGACCAGCCTCGCCAAATTCTATGACGATCTGCAGCCGGCCGTTTGAGCTTTCGGCCCGGAAAAAGATTGCCAGCCGGCGGCAGGGTCGAGTAAGGTCATCCGCGTTGCCGTCATTCCAACAAGGAGCAGCCCCATGGATAAGATGTGGTATTACTCGGACAATGGCACCGATCGCAAAGGGCCGGTCTCGGACAGCGAACTCCGCCAACTTCAACTGTCGCCCGCCACGCTCGTCTGGAGCGAAGGCATGGCCAGTTGGGCGCCCCTCAGCAGCCTCGCCGCACCGGCGGCGGGCGCGGCGTCCCCGCTCCGCATGGCCACCGTCGCGCCGGGGGCGGCGCTCACACCTGGTCCGGCCGCTGGCGACAGCGCCCCACCGGCGGGTCTCACCAGTTGGATGACCTTCGTCGGCGTGATGAATATCATCGGCGGCGTTTTTGCCTGCTTGTCCTGCTTTGGTCTCATTTACGGCATCCCCCTGATCATGGGCGGCTCCGCGTTGCTTGGCGCCAAGAATATAATCGCGGCCATGACCTCGGTGGATACCGGCATGTCCGCCTTTTTGGAGCAACTGCGGAAGGCCTTCAAGCTGACCGGCTGGGCTTATATCCTGATGATCGTCATGTCCGTGATTATCATGGTGGTGTACGTTATCGCGTTTGCCGCCATCTTCGCTCGCTTTGGCAGCATGATGCCCATGCAGAAGTGACCGCCCTGCGTTTTTGGATCGGGTACAACCCGGCGGCCGGCTTTTTTCGCTCTGAAAAAGCTGGCGTCGGGCTGTTGGCAGGCAGGCAACCGTGAGCCGGTATTCCCGATGATCATCGAAACCCTGGTGGTCGGCGCCTATGAGGTCAACTGCTACCTGCTGAACGGCGGCGAGCGGGCGGCGCTGGCGATTGACCCCGGCCACGAGGCGGAACGAATCCGCGCGCAACTTCACAGCCGGGGGTGGGATCTTGCGGCTGTCCTGCTGACCCACGGCCATGCGGATCATCTCTGTGGCTTGGGCGGTTTGCTGGGGGGCGCGCGCCCGCCGCCGGTGTACCTGCACGCGCAGGATGCCCGGTGGGCCTTCAGCGAACGCAACCGGATCGCGCTGGATTACGAGGGGCTGGCGGCGCCGCCGGCCACGCTGCAGCCGGTGACGGACGGCCAGACGCTGGAGCTCGGCGGCCTGACGTGCCGCGTCATCGCCACCCCGGGGCATTCGCCCGGCGGTGTCTGCTATTACTTTCCGGAGCCGTCGGCGCTGTTTTCCGGCGACACGCTGTTTCAAGGCACGGTGGGGCGCACAGATCTGCCGGGCGGCGACGGCCGCATGCTGGCGGCCTCCCTGCGGCAACTGGCCCGCCTGCCGGACGCCACGCGCGTCTACCCCGGCCACGGCCCGGCCACCACCCTCGCGGAAGAGAAACGCAGCAACTTCTTTTTCCGCACGCCCGCGGGTTGAGCCGCACCGAGGCAAGGCCGCCGTCACCCGGCGCGCTGTATGGCGCAGTCTTGCTGCGCCCGCATCGAACCCGAAATTAAACGCCGCGCCGAAGGGGTGCTGCACCAACTCGGGCTCAGCCCGACCGAGGCCATCCGGATGTTCTACCGGCAAATCACGCTACGTGGCGGAATCCCTTTCGCCGTCGTCATCCCCCATGAAATATCCGCAACTACTTTGGAGAAAAGCCGACAGGGCACAGACGTCGAAACGCTCCGGCGGCGTGCGCTGCTGGCCCGGCAGCGCGCCCAGCGCCTGGATGCCGTTACGGTATCGCCCAAGTATCAGGTCGTGATTCCGCGTTCCGTGAGAGAGCGGGTGCACCTGCACCCGGGAGAGCGCCTACAGGTGATCAGTTTTGACGATCGCATCGAACTGATCCCCCTGCGCCCGATGCGCAGCATGCGGGGGTTCCTGAAAGGGCTCGACGCCCGATTCTTGCGCGATGCTGAAACACCATAGGCCGCTTGACATATACATGCGAATGAGCCATACTCATCTGCATGAGAACTACACTCAACATTGATGACGGGATGCTGCAGCGGGCGAGCCAGTTGACCGGCGTGCGGGAGAAGACGGCGCTGGTCCGCCTGGGGTTGGAAGCGCTGGTGGCCCGAAAGAGCGCCCAGCGCCTGGCTGCCTTGGGGGGGACCGAGAAGCACGCTCGATTTATTCCCCGGCGGAGATGCACGCCGTGATCCTCGTCGATACTTCCATCTGGATCAACCATCTGCGCACTCCTTCCAAGCTGCTCGGGCAACTGCTCGACCTGGAACAGGTCCTGATCCATCCCTTTATCGTCGGGGAACTCGCGTGCGGAAACCTGGCCAACCGCAAGGAGATCATTGCCCTGCTACACTCCTTGCCGTTGGCGCCGAAGGCCGATGACGATGAGATCCTGTTCTTTGTCGAACGGCACAAACTGATGGGGCGTGGTCTCAGCCTCGTTGACGTACATCTGCTGGCGGCCACCATGATCGGAGGAGCCTCGCTCTGGACAGCGGACCACAAACTGCAACTGGTGGCGCGCAACCTGGGGATCGAATACACCTGAAATCGGGCGGCCGACTAGAAGTGCTCGCATGAAAAAAGAAGCTGTCAGCGCAGCGCTTTTCGGATTTGCTTTGTGCGGCTTTCTGCCGGCCAGCGCGCAGGCAGAAATTGCCATCGCCGAGAGCATGGAGTGGGTGCTGGCGAACTCCGATCGCGTTATCGTGGGCCAAGTCGTCAAGGTAGACAAGGTCACCGGCCCCGATATCAAGGAATACGAAGCGGCGACTGTTGCGATCTCGAAAACCTTAAAGGGCGCACAGGCCGACCGTGAGACTTTCCTGATTCAGTACTACAACGGAAAATATGCGCAGGAGTGGATGGACGAGAAAACCCCTATCCTGTTCTGCCTGGTCAAGAACGATGGCAAACGCACTCCTTTTCCGGTCGCAAAGTTTCAGTGGGTATTGCGCGACGATGGGCATTATAATGACGCTGTCCTTTTGGGCAAAAGCAAACAAACTTGGACAGGTTCCACTCCCGTTCTGGCCAGCCATTGTGAAGTGTTAACGGAGAAGAAGGCCATCCTAAAGTTTGTGGAGCAAACGCTCAAAGCGGCAGTACAAGGCCGCGCCCCGCGCTCGCATACCCTCGATGTGCCAAGTGAAACCGCCGTTTTCAAGGAGCTGTGGTCGGGGAGTGTTGTAGAGCTCATCGTTCCCATTGACGAAAATCTTGAAGAGTTGGGCCGCTACTGGTGCAAGTCTGCTTCATACAATAAGCGAACCGAAGGTGCGAAGGTCCTCCGGTATTTCAAAAATGAAAAGAATATTGAAATTCTTAAATCACTGCTTGGCGATCCGATTACAGTAATCGTGAGTCAAGAAGAACCGGGGAAAGACGGGAGGATGGAGTTAGTGTACCGGAAGAATCTATACTTCGTTCGGCAAGCAGCCTT
>CAIQIC010000364.1 GCA_903871765.1 uncultured Lentisphaerota bacterium | reverse complement strand
GGTGGCCGGCCTCGTCACCATTCTTCTGCACACCCTCGCGGGCTGGTGCGCGTATTGGTTTATCCACGAGGTCTGCCGGGACCGGTGGGCGGCGTTTTGCGGCGCGGTGATTTATCAATTCTCGGCCCTGGCGGTCCTCAAGATCAGCCAGAACGACATGAGCTTTGCCGTGCTGATCGACATTCCGTTGATGTTGCTGGCCATCCGCCGGCTTGATCAAAGCCGCTTTGCCCGCGGATTCCTGGCTCTCACCGCCATCCTCTGCCATCTCTTGATTTTTTGTTTCCTGCAAAAGGTGGCTTACGCGCTGCTGCTCGCGGGATTTTATGCGATTACCCTCTCGTGGGGGCGCCGGAGCTGGCGGCCGGTGCTGACCCTCGCGGCCGCGGGACTGATCGCGATCATCGCCGCCTTTCCCCGGATCTACGGGATCATGCAGGAACTGAAAACCCTGCAGCGGCAAATCACGCCCGACTTCGACATGCAGAACTTTGCCGCGCTCTACCACTGGCAAAACTTCAAGGCTTTCGATGTCTGGCGTTGGTTCAATGACGGCTTGTTTGGCCGGTTCTTCAGCGAAGCCTTCGCCCTCCATAACAATTTCAACATCACGGAGGGAATGCTGCTGTTCAGCGGCATGCTGACGCCGTTTCTCATCCTCGGCGGCCTCCTGTGCTGGGAGGGGTGCTGGGGCGGACTTTTTCGCAAGGCCACGGCGGAAGTCCGGTTGTTCTACCTGCTCATTGCTCTGGCCCTCGGCGTTGTGGCGAGCATGGGGGTCTACCGGGTGTTTTGGGAGCTGTTCATGCGGCTGGATTTCACCCACACCCGTTTCATCATCGCCGCCCTCCTGCCACAAAGCACCTTGGTCGCGTTGATCATTGCCCGGTTGCGGCAAACCACCGGCCCGGTCGCGATCAGCGTCCAGATGGCGGCCGGACTGGTTCTGGGCGTCGCCGCATGCGCTGGCGTGTATTATTATTCCGGCCTGCCGGAATCCACGGTCGCGGTTGGCCTGACCACATCCTGGGTCGATGCCCTCCGCATCCCGATTCGCGGGTTTTCCGCGATCACGCAGCCGGAGGGCGCCCTCCCACTCATGAAGGGAACGCCGGTCGCGTGGATGAATGCCGCGATTCTTAACCGCGTCGTTTTGACTGCGCTGATTGCGTTACTGCTGTCCTGTCTCGCCGGTTGGCGTCGCAGCCGGCACTATCTTGGCGCCGGGATCGCCTTTTTTATTATTGGTTTCCTGCTCGCCGATGTGTGGAGCTACGCCGATCTGCAGCTCAATGGCCAGCAGGTGCGGGGCTACCAGCCTTTCCGCAACAGCCATTCATATTGGCCGGATCGCGGAACGTTCCTCGCCCCCCGGCCCAGCGAGGTGGCCGGGATTAAACGCCAGCTGGAAGGCGACGCCTACCGGGTGGCCCTGCTTTCAGATACCAGGGAATTGCCCTTATTCACTGCGCCCTACATCGCGCCGACCTGGGGCCTGCGGGTGGTCGAAGGCTATAACAGCGGCGTGCCGACCCGCCTGGCTGTCCTCCCGTGGCCCAACTGGGCGCTCGGTCTGCGCACCATAACCTTCGGTTCGCGCCAGGTTACGGAGATGCCTTGGGCTCTGATGGGATTCACCAATGTGAAATATGCCATCCGTATTACCGCGCCTCTCTACCGTTTGGGACCAGGATCCGATCGGACCGCAGCCGGTTGGGAGATTGTCACCAATCCCGCCCGCGTTACACCCCGGGTGTTTATTCCGCAAACCGTGTCGGAGACCGCCTCGATGGCGACCGCCAGGAATGCGTTTTTCCCGTCGAGCGATTCCAACGCAGGCCCGGCGCTCGATCCCGTGACCACGAGCCTGGTCGAAGCGTCCGGAACTCTCCCTGAATTGGAGCAAACCGGGACCGCCGAAGCCGCTTTCGCGGGCGATGAAATCACCCTCCATGTCACCGTCAGCGGCCGCCCGAAAATAGTGGTATTGAATGAGCTTTTCCATCCTGACTGGCACGCCTATGCGGGCGCCCGGGAAATCCCGATATTCCCAGCCAATATCCTGATGCGCGGAGTTTTGATACCGGCTGGGGCAACCGAGGTGATTCTGCGCTTCAAACCTTTGGGACGACCGGCCAACCTCCTTGGTACCACAGCCGTGGCCCTAGGACTGGCCTTCCTGGTTATCGGAGTTCAGCGCAAGCTCGGCTCCCGGCTCCGGCCCGCTCCACGGGTGGACGAATGACAACAAGACACAATATAACCGCATCCTTGGTTGCGCTCTTCCGCCGCCGTTGGCCGGCCTTGTTGCTGGCCGCAGTCGCCTTGCTGCTGCTGGTGCCGAATTTTCAGGGACGAGCGTGGAATGCCCTCGGGATTTTTCCGTTCAACACCCTGAATCCGCCCCAAGATTACACGGGGCCGGTTCCCGAGGTGCAGATCACTGCCGAAAGCTGGGGGGCCAGCGGTGTCATGGTGCCCTTTCACGCCCGTCTGAAGAATTACCTCAACCAATTCCAAGCCCCTTGGTGGAACCCCTACCAGGGATTGGGCCAGCCGTTCGCCGCCCAGGGCGAAGGCTGCCCCTATTCTCCGGTGGCCATCGTCCGCGCGCTGTTACCAGCCACCTTTGCGAATGCGGTCACCGTCATCTACGCGGCTCTCGGCGCTCTCGCCATGTTTGCTTTCCTCCGGGGCCTGGGCCTGGACCGGCCCGCCGCTTCGTTTGGCGCCGTGGCGTTTCTGCTTTCAGGTGCGATCACGCTGCATCTGGCCCGCCCCAACCTGGCGGAACAGACGTGCACGATACCGATGCTGTTCTGGGCCGCGGCCCGCGCCGTCCGCCAGCCCACCGGCCGGGCGGGAATATTACTGGCTCTCCTGTCTGCAGTGCATCTCCTCGGCGGATTCATCCAGATCGCGATGCTTTCGGGTCTGTTGTGCGCCGGGTTTATCGGTTTCTATGCCCATGTTGTAGGCAGGCCGGTCAAGCAAGCCCTGGAGACTCTCCTTTGGTTTGCGCTGGGCAACGCGCTGGGACTCTTTTTTCTCCTGCCGCTCATTGAGGCCATGCAGGGATCGGTCAACAAGAACGTCGAGCTGCTGGCGATGATCCCGATGCCCTATGCCAACGTCATCGCGTTCTACTTTCCCAGCGTCTTTGGACAATTCTTCCACAGTTGGATACCCGGCCATTACCCGGACGTGGTGGATTGGGATAACCTCTTCGCGTTCGCGGGGACGCTCCCCTTGTTGCTTATTCTCGTCGGAATCTCCCGTTCGGGAGCATGGGCCCGGCAGCCCTGGCGCATTTTTGCGTTCTTTGCGGCCGTGACGCTGTTCCTCCAGCTCCGCTACATTTCCTTCCCCCCGGTTGGTGCGGTCAACCTGTTGCCGATCCTCGGCCGGCAAAGTCCCAAGCATGCCGGCGGCCTCATGGTGTTCACCACCCTCACCGCCGCGGCTTTTGCGCTCCATTATCTCCAAGCCGTGTGGTCCCGCCGGGCGCCTGTCTTCATGGGCGCCGGCCTGCTGGCCGTAGCATCGAGCATCGCCGTCATGGTTGTCCGGCAAGGAGGCTGGAGCGGCGTCAACGCCAGTGCGTCGCGCCTCGCGTTGGGGGCGACCGCCGGGATAACCCTGGCGGCGGTCTTGGTAATTTGTGCGACCGGTCAGGGCTGGTGGCAGAATCGAGGCAAGTGGCTCGCCATCGGGCTGGCCCTCGGCGAGGGACTGCTCTATCTGCCGCTCGGCTCGCTCGCCGACGACCTGTGGTGGAGTCGCCTCATCTTGGTGGCCGTCATTTTAATCGCCGTGATCACGCTCATTGCCGGCCGGCTCCGGGCGGGGCTGGTCATCGGGGCCGGCGCCGTGATTCTCTTCGCCGGTTTTATCATTCCCCGGTCCAAGCTTCCCTTGAATGTGGATCTGACCCGCCCGCCGTCCGCGATCGCCTGGCTGCAGAAACAAACCGGCAACCATTACCGGACATTCGGAATTCATCCTGACACGTCGTCGATCTGGAAGATTCAAGATTTGGACTCGCTGGGCCCGCTCGTCCCGGTGGCCTATGCCGACTTCTTGAAATTGATCACCACGGAGCAGGAATACACGGCCATCACCGCCTCCTACACTTTCATGCTCGAGTCCTACTACTGGCGCTATGCCCTGGCGAGCTACCGCGATAAGAAGCCCCTTTTCGATGCCGCGGGTGTGCGCTTCCTTTTCCTCGACAAGGCCTATTTCGGCCCCGGCAAACGCAACAGCGAGAGTTTCCTCCTTTCCCCCGACGTGGGGATGCGCGTCGTGTATGACGATGACCGGGTCCGGATCTTGGAATCACCCCAGGCCGTCACCAAATTCCGATTTACCCCGGCTAGCGATGTCGTGCGCGTCCCGGCGAAAATGGAAGCCCTCGAACGGGCCCGCCTCGACCCCCATTCCCTGCTGGGACCGGCGGTAATCGAAACTGCCCAGGCCGGAGAGGCCGCCGTGCAGGAAGTGAGCGGACGCGCGATCCGTCTGGATTTCACCGGCTTCGCTCCCAATGAAATCACCGCTCGCATCCAGACCAGTGGCGCCGGCCTGCTGGC
>CAIQIC010000363.1 GCA_903871765.1 uncultured Lentisphaerota bacterium | reverse complement strand
GTCATCGAGCATTACCCCGAACTCAAAGCCGACACCAACTTCATGAACCTGCAACGCAACCTGGTGGACACCGAACAGCGCATTGCCCTCGCCCGAGGCTACTTCAACGACATCGCCACCTTCTACAACACCCGCCTCCAAGTCATCCCCGACCGTTTCATTGCCGGCCTCGGCGTCATGAAACTGCAAACCCTGATGTCCGCCGAAGGTTTCGAGCGCGCACCGGTAGAAGTGAAATTCGCGACATGAGGCGCGGAATTCGGACTGGTCCGCTAGTCTGCGTCATTCAGGGGATCTGTCGGATAATACCCATTCGTTACGCGAATGAGTTCCCACGGCGTCCCACTTCTCCCGTCACGGACTGTGCGGCCGTGAAATGCAAGCTCTGCCGCGCGCCGGCAGCTCAACGCGCGCCGCCGAGCTTGACGCCCCGGCGGACATAGGTGGGCAGGTCCAGGTCTTCGCCGTGGTACAGCGTCGGATTCACATTGCCGAACCAGCCGCGGTCCTGCGGATCCAGATTCAACTGGCCCTGCACCGTGCGCCCGGACGGCGGTGGTTGTCCCGGCGCCCCCGCGGCGTCCGGCAGATCGGCGTCATGGGTTTCCAACGGGGGTTCCGGCGTTCCGTCCTCCGGCTTGACCCGCGCGCCCGCCATCCAGTTTTCGGCGGCCAGCACCGTCAGCATGATGCGGCCCTGCCAGCGTTCATCCACCGTGGCCCCCATGAACAGCCGTGCATCGGGCCGGGCGATCGCGTGCAGCCGCGTCATGACCTGCTGCACTTCCATCAGCGCCAGTTCGGGACCGCCCAGGATGTTCAGCAGGAAGGCATCGGCCTGCGCGATGACATTGCCGTGATCCAGCAGCGGGCTGCGCAGCAGGGCCTCCACGGCCTGTTCCATGCGCCCCGCGCCCCGCCCTTCGCCGAACCCGAAGCAGCACACGCCGCCGCTGCGTTCCATCAAGTTTTTCAGGTCGGAAAAATTGAGATTGATCAGGCCGCTATGGGCGAACATCTTCCACAAGCCCAGCACGGCCATGGCCAGCATGCGGTCCGAGGCCGCAAAGGCCGCCGCCAGGCTCGTCTGGTCAGGCACCAGTTCCAGCAACCGCTGGTTGGGCAGGCTGATGACGGCATCGGCGTGGGTGCGGAGCGCGCGCAACGCTTCGACCGCGGCCTCCCGCCGCTGATCGCCCTCGAACTCGAAGGGCAGGGCCGCGCAGGCGATCACCAGGGCGCCGTGTTCACGCGCCAGCCGCGCCACCAGCGGCGCAGCGCCGCTCCCCGTGCCGCCGCCCAGCGCCGTGACCACGAACACCAGGTCCGCGGCTCCGATGAGCGCGCGCAGCCGCGCGCTGTCCTCCTCGGCGGCCAGCCGGCCGGTCTGGAGGTCGCCGCCGGCGCCGAAGCCGCGGGTCACGTTGCGTCCCAGCAAGATGCGTTCCGGCAGGGCGGTGGCTTCCAGCGCCTGCTCGTCCGTATCCACGGCGGCCACCAGCGGCCCCTCCGTCCATTCGGCGGCGATGTGTGCCGCCGAATGACAGCCGCCCGTGCCCACGCCCACCACCAGAATGCGGTAGGGCATCGTCCGCTCGCCCCGGGGATCCGTATCCGAAAGTTTCAAGGAGGCCGTCATGCGGCGTCATTTCTCCCACAGTGATTTGAACCAGCCGCCGAAGCCGGGGCGCCGTTGGCGGACCGTCCGCAGGCCGTAGCGCAGCATGCCCACGGCCGCCGCATACTCCGGCTTTTCGGTGATCCGGCTCAAGCCGTTGACATCGCGCGGTTGGCCGATCCGGCAGGGCAGGTCGAACACTTTCGTGACCAACCGCTCCAGGTTTTTCAGCCGCGCGCCGCCGCCGGTGAGCACGACGCCGCCGCCCAGTTTGGGCAGCAGCTTTTTCTGCCGCACCGGCTCCAGCACCAGGTTCAAGGTTTCCTCCACCCGGAGATGGATGATGGTATGCAGATCGGTCAGGCGCAAGGGGCGCGGGGCCGCCCCGATGCCCGGCGTGATGTTGAGCGTCTGGCCGCGCACCGTCAGCTCGATGAGGGCGCTGCCGGCTTCGATTTTCAGGCGTTCGGCGTCCGCCTGGGAAATACGCAGGCCATGGGCGATGTCGTTGCTCACATGGTCGCCGCCCACGGCAAAAGAACCGGCATCGGCGATCCGCTCCTCCGCGTACACCAGGTAATTGGTCGCCCCGCCGCCCAGGTCCACCATCAGCACGCCATTGCGTTTCTCGTCGGGCGACAGCACGGCCAAGGCCGAGCACAGCCCGCCAAAGGCCACATCCTGCACGTCCACCTGGGCGCTGCGCACGAGTTTCACGATGTTGCGCATGGGGTTCCGCAAGCCGTGCAGGATGAGCATGTCCAGCGCCAGTTTGGAGCCCTCCATGCCCTCGGGGTTGATCACCGGTTGGCCGTCGTCCACGTAATAATGCTGCCGCACGGTGTGCAGAATCTCCCGGTCCGGCGCGAGGTTGACCGCGCGCGCCATTTCCTCGACGCGCGTCATTTCATCGGCGGTGATCTCCCCCTGTTCGTTCAGGATGGGCACGCTGCCCCGGTTGACCGCGCTGCGGATGTGACCCCCGGAGACCAGCAAATGCACCTGGTGGATGCTCACCTGGCCGTTCTCCTCCGCCTCTTGCAGCGCGGTGCGGACGCAAGTGAGGGCGTTGTCGAAATCCACCACTTCGCCCTTGCGGATGCCGCGCGAGGGGCATTCCCCCAGCCCGGTGATCATCAACTGGCCGTCATCGGCCACTTCGCCCACCAGAGCGCAGACTTTGGTTGTGCCGATCTCCAGCGCGATGACCGGCGGAATGCGCATGAATTTCCGCGCGCTCATCGCCAGCCCTCTGCCCCGGCCGGCAGGGACACCTGCACCGGGATGTTCCGGTCCACGGTCAAATCCAAAAACGTGATGGGTTGTCCACGCTCCGCCTGCGTTTTCAGGATGGCCGCCAGTTTGTCCAACCGCTCCTCTAAACGGGACCGGCCGAGCCAGATGCGCTCGCCGCCCGCCAGCCGTAACTCCAGATACTCCGGGTGCGCCACATCAATGGATTGCGGGCGTACGGTACTCCAGCGCGGCCGGGCGCACAGCTCCAGCATCGTCAAGGCATCCAGCACCGGCTGGTCGGTGATGCGCCCGCTGGCCGGCATGCCCGGCACGGAGCAGCCTATAATCAGCGGCAGCTTCTCCATTGTCGAGTTGAAGCGGAAGACATGCCCTTCGCGGTCCAGCACCTGCGGCGGATTCATCAGCCGGGCGATCGCCTGGCGCTCATTAATCCGGATGGTCAGGGTGCCGGGTAATTGCCGCTGGATGTCCACCGAGCGGACCTCGGGGGTTTTCATCAGGTACCCGTGTAGCGCCCGTAACTCGACCGCAAACAGGTTCATGCCCTGCTGCAAATGGTAATGCGCGCGGATGTCCGCCGGCTGCAGCACTCCGTCCGTCCGGATGTCCAGCACCTGCACAGTGAACAGCGGGTTGTACGTAAACAGTTGCTCGTACACCCACTGACCGCCAAAGTAGCCGGCGGCCGCGCAACCGGTCAGCGCCACCAGCAGCACCGTGATGGCCCGCACCCGGCGCACCCGTGCCCGGCTCTGATCCTGCGCGCGCGCGTTGACCATCAGCAACGGATCGCGGCTCACCCGCGTCCGCCGGTTGGCCCGCGTCCGGTTTGTTTTGGCGCTGTCGTCGCGAAACCACATAACTGTGCGCTCTCCGCTCCTCGGCGGCTAGTGTACCGTAGCCCGCCGCATGATGCGATCACAAAGCTCGGAAAATTCCAACCCCGCCGCCCGCGCGGCCTTGGGCAGCAAACTGGTCTCCGTAAAACCGGGAATCGTGTTCAGTTCCAGCACGAATAGTTCGCCGGCGGGCGTCAACCGCAAGTCCACGCGGCCCACGTCGCGCGCCTCCAGCGCCGCGAATACACGACGCGCCAGATCTTGACAAGCGCAAGCCGTTTCCTCCGCCAGCGGCGCCGGCACCAGGTAGTCCGTCAGGCCGGGCGTGTACTTCGCCTTGAAATCATAGCATCCGCCCGGCGCGCGGATCTCCAGCACCGGCAGCGCCTCCGCGCCCACCAGGCCCACGGTCAGCTCGCGGCCGTCGATGAACCGCTCCACCAGCGCGCTCCCGTTGTACCGCACGGCGTCGGCCAGCGCCGGCGCCCAGTCCGCCTCCGCGAACACGCGGTGCAGGCCGATGCTGGAGCCCTGCCGCACCGGCTTGACCACCACCGGCAGCGGCAGGGTCCGGCGCCCGCCCGCCCGCAGCACTTCATACTCCGGCGAGGGAATGCCCTGCCGGGCAAAGACGCATTTGCTGAGCCGTTTGTCGAACGCGGTGCGGCTCGCCGCCGCGCCCGAACCCGTATACGGCAGGCCCCGCTGCTGCAGCAGCGTCTGCACCGTGCCGTCCTCGCCGAAGGCGCCGTGCAGCGCCACGAAAACCGCTTCGATATCCGCCGCCAGCCGGAGCTGCCCGTCCGCCGGATCCACCGCCGCCACCGTGTAGCCCGCCGCGCGCAGGCCGCGGGCCACGGCTGTCCCGGACCGCAGCGACACCTCGCGTTCGTCCGACGGCCCGCCCATCAACACCGCCACCTGTTTAAACCGGTCCGCCATAAAACTCCTTCGCCCAGTCGGCCATCCGCTCCACGTCGCCGGCGCCGATAATCAGCAGCGTGTCGCCCGGCCGCAGGCGGCCGCGTAGATGGTTCCAGGCGGCGGCCAGCGAGGCCGCTCCGCGCACGCGCACCCGGCCGAACGCCTTGAAATGCCGCAGCAGATCCGCGCTGGTCCCGCCGGCCAGCGCCGCTTCCGACGCCGCGTAAACCGGCGTCAGCACTAGCTCATCCACGCCCAGAAACGCCGGCGGAAAATCCCGCCCCAGCGCCCGCGTCCGGGTGTAGCGGTGCGGCTGGAACACCGCCAGCAGCCGCCGGCGCCCCAGATGTTGGGCCGCGCTGATCAGCGCGCGAACCTCCGTCGGATGGTGCGCGTAATCGGAAATCACCTGCACCCCGCCGCCGGCCGCCACCACTTCAAAACGCCGGCGCGCCGGGCCGAAGGCCGCCAGGCCGGCGCGCAGGCGCGCAAAGGGCACGTCCAGGGCGCAGCCCGCCGCGCAGGCCGCAAGCGCGTTCAACACGTTGTGCCGGCCCGGCACGGGCACCCGCAGCCGGCCCAGGCGGCGGCCCCGCCGCACTACGTCGAACGCGACGGCCTGCGGTTCCAGCCGCACTTGCGCCGCGCGAAAGGTCGCGGACGCGCCGAAACCGTAGGACCAACTGCCCGGCGCCGCGCCGCCCACATCCGCCGCGCGCGGATCGTCCGCGCAGTAAATCACCCGCCGCCGGGTCTGCGCCACCAGTCGGCGGAAACAGTCCACCACGTCCGCTTCCCGCCGGAAGTGTTCCAGATGATCCAACTCGATGTTCGTCACCACCGCCACCTCCGGCGCATACAGCGCCAGGGTGCCGTCGCTTTCATCCGCCTCGCACACCAGCCACGGCCCCGTCCCCGTGTCCGCCACGCCACCCAGCGCCGGGACTTCGCCGCCGATGCAGAACGATGGCGCCCGCCCGCCCGCCCGCAGCACCTGGGTAATCATGGCCGCGGTGGTCGTTTTGCCATGGGTGCCGCTGACGGCGACCGACGGGACCGCCGCCGACAAGGCGGCGAGCACCACGCCGCGCGCATGCACCGGACAACCGCGGCGGCGCGCTGCGCGCAGCTCCGGCGCATCCGCCCGCACCGCCGGCGTGCGGATGACCCAGGCGACCGGCGGGCCGACGTGAGGCGGCGCGTGTCCGATCGTCACCGCGATACCACCGCGCCGCAGCCAGTCCACCACGCGCCCCGCGGCGGCGTCGCAGCCGCTGACACGGAAGCCGCGGTCCGCCAGCAACCGCGCCAGACCGCCCATGCCCACGCCCCCGATGCCCACCAGGTGCACCGCAACCGGCGGCCGCGATAAAATCCGGAACACCACGGCCATCTCCCGGCGGTGCGCTGCGTCCCACCGGCGCTGGGCTGTCCCGGCCGCCGCGCTATTCATGCTGGGCCCCGCTCCGCCACGCTCTCGCCCAACGGCCCGGGCTTCTTCCACCCCACGTGCGCCACCAGTTCCGCGAGCTTCTCCGCCCCCTGACGCGTCGGCTGGGCACGACTGGCCGCGCGCATCCGCGCCAGCCGCTCCGGGGCGCGGATACAGGCGTCCAGGTAATCGGCCAGCCAGGTGCTCGTGAGGTCCCTTTCAGCCACGTAGTCCGCCGCCCCGATTTTCGACAGCGCCAGGGCATTGGCCCGCTGGTGATCGGCGGCCGCATAGGGGTACGGCACCAACAGCGCCGGCAGTCCGAAGGCGAGCAGTTCCGCGCAGGTCGAGGCCCCGGCGCGGCAGATGGCCAGATCCGTGTCGGCATACAACCGCGCCATGTCGGCGGTGAAGCCGACGACCTCGTGCGGCACGCCGGCGCGGACATAGCCCGCCCGGACGGCGGCTTCGGCGTCGCGTCCGGCCACATGCAGGACGCGGACGGCCACGCCGCGCGCGCTGAGCCGGCCGATGGCTTCCAGGGCCACCTCGTTGAGCCGGTGCGCCCCGCGGCTGCCGCCCAGCACCATGATGGTGAACGTCGCTGACCGCGCCGTGCTTGGGGCGATGCGGCTGGCGGCTTCCAGTTCCTTGCGGATCGGCATGCCGGTGACCACCACCGGGATGTGCCGCAGATGGAAACGCGTTTCTTCAAAACTGGCCGCCACCGCGCGCGCCCGGCGGGCAAAGAGGCGGATGGTGCGCCCAGGCACGACGTTGGCCTCGTGCAGAATCACCGGCACTCCCAGTCGCAAAGCGGCGCTGACCGGGCCGACGGAGCCGTAGCTGCCCATGGCCAGAAGCACATCCGGCCGCGCGGCGCGCATGCGCCGCCGGCAGACGCCGGCGGCTTGCACCAGGCTCCACACCGCTTGGAACGTACGCAGGGAGAAGCCGTGAGGCAAACCCATGGCCGGCACGGTGATCACTTCACCGGACCAGTCGTTGATGGCGGTTTGCTCGATGTCCTTACCGGCCAGCCAGAGCGTCACCGGATGGCCCTGGCGGGACAACACTTCCGCGGTGGCCAGCCCCGGAAAGATGTGGCCGCCGGTGCCCCCACAGGCCAACGCGATGCGCAAGGGACCCGCGGCGGCCGGGGCGCTGTGCGGCGTTTCATCCATGGCCATGCTGCTCCTTTTCCAGCAGCAGCCGCTTCCAGGGCAGCCCCGCGGAGAAGCCGCCCGGGGTGCCATCCCCGGCGAGCACGCGATGGCAGGGAACGAATAGCGGCAGGACATTGGCGCGGCAAGCCAGACCGACCACGCGCGCTTTGCGCGGGCAGCCGACGCTCCGGGCCAGTTCGCCGTAGGAGATGGTCGCGCCGCGGGGGATATCCAGCAGCGCGTTCCAGACGCGTGTGACAAACGGCGAGGCCGGGGGCAGTTCCACCGCGGGTGCGAGCCGGGCCCGGCCGGAAAACAGGCCGCGCAAGAAACGTTCCGCCTGCCGCAAGGCCCGCCGGTCAGCGGCGGCGGCGGCGGTGCAACGACTGGCCGCGAGCCGGAAAACGCGGCGCGGCTCCCGGGCGAGATGCGGCAGGGTACAGGCGCAAACCTTGCCGCCGTGCGCGGTGATGCGGATGACACCCCACGAGGAGGTCAGATCCAGGAAAGACTCCGCCGCTGGCAGCCAACCGGTGGTCATCGGAAGATCAACTTGAAGACGATGCCGCCGAGGATGATGACGATGACCGTCACAAAGATGGCCCGGTTGCGCAGGACACTGCGCTCCTGGCGCAGCGCCGGCTTGCCGAGGAAACCCGTGCTCGAGAAGTAATGGGCAAAGCGCTGATCATCGGGCGCGGGCTTGCGGCTGACCACCGGCGGTGGTGCGCTGGCCGTAGCCGGGTTCCACGTGAACGGTTCGCCGCCGGCCGGGGCAGCAGGCGCGGGCGGCGGGGGTGCCGGGGGTTCGGCAGGTTGCGCCCCCGGCGTCGGAGGCCGCACGACGCGGGGCGGGGGCGGCACGAATTCCTGACGCGTCAGCAGGCGCTCCGGATTTTTCAACGCCCGTTGCAGTCGTTTGATCTCGGCGCGCAATTCAGCGCTGTCCTGCGCGACCTGGTGCAGGCGCCGGTCCAAGGGGCTTTTGTCGGATCGAAAGCGCATGGCGCCCATCTGCTCACAGGAAGCGACCGCGCACCACCAGCACCAGGGCGATCAACGCCAGCAGGACCAGGATCAACGGCAGGGTCACGGCCACGCCGATCTTTACCCAGTGCAAGAAGCTCTGCTCCGTTTCCAAGCCGGTGTGGCGTTCTTCGAAGACTACGGACGGATGCGCGGCGGGCGCCTGGGCGTCGCGGCCGGAGATCGCATCAATTCTGGCCACGGCCTTGTTGTATTCCATGCGAACGTCGTCCACGCGTGTCGTCGCCTTGTTCAATTCGTCGCGGATCTGGTCCGCCGGCCAGGTCTCCTCGTTGATGACCTGGAGTTCCGTCAGCATGACTTTAAAGCTCTGGCGGGTGGCGCCGAGCAGTTCGGTCAGGCGGGTGGCTTGGATTTCCTCTTTTTCCAGCGAGACCAGGCTCTGGTTTAGGCGGTCGAGCATTTCCTGCTTGCCGCGCTCGTATTCCTCCTGCCGCTTGCGGAGATCTTCCAGATCCTTGCGCTGGCGGTCCAGATCCTCCTGCCGCTTGCGGAGCTTCTCAAGCTCCTCCATGGCGCTGGCCACCTTGGCGTCCATCTCCTGCTTGTGCTTCGCCATGCGGGTGATGCTGAAGTCGGACACGGACCGCACCGGCACGCCCTCGGCGGCGGGATCCTCGTTGTTGATCTTCATCACATCGCCGGTGGCCAGTTTGGCGCGGCGTTCCGCGTCGCGCTGCCGCTCCAGATCGTCGTCAAAAAAATCCGTGTTGGCCATTGGTATTCTCCCCGCCCGCCGCTGCACGGGCTTCGGGATACTTTTACGCGTCCGGCGGGCGGCGTTCAATCACAAACTGCCGCATCAATTACGGAAAGACCAGGGTCTGCCCCGCTCGCGCACTCTGCGGCGTCGCGAGGGTATTGCGGTTGGCGTCGTAGATTTTTTTCCACTGGCTGCGATCGCGGTACACCTTGGCCGCGATGCTGGACAGGGTGTCGCGCGGCTGCACGACGTAGGTGTGGGCGGCGGGATGCGCGGATAGCGGCGGAGGCGGCGCGGTCACGGCGACCGGTGGCGCGGCGGTAGCGAGCACCGGGGCCGGGGCGACGGCCGGCGGCGGCAGCCGCGCGGTATTGGCGGTCGCGGCCGCGCCCGTGGCCGACAGGGTCGCGAGATGATGACGCAGGCTGTCAATTTCCTTTTGCATCATGGCGATGCGTTCGGGCGCGCCGGGCGGCGGATGGGGCAGGCTCGCGGCAAACGAGAGCCGGGCCTGCCGGATCAGGTCGTTGATCGTGGCTTTTTTTTCCGTCTGCGGCCGGAGTTCCAGATAGCGCTGGTAGTGATACAGGGCCCGGAGATAATCCTCCTTCGGGTGATCGAAGAGCTGCCCCAGGACCAGGTGCGCACGCGCCAGCCGCGGCTTCCGTTCCAAGGCCTCGGTGAGCAGTTGGATGGCTTCGTCGGTCCGTTGTGCGCGCTGGAGTTCCAGGGCGCGCTGGACGAGCGGGTCGCGCTCCTCCCCGCGGTCCAGGCTGGCGGCATTCCGGCTGCAAGCCGACAGCAACGCCAGCGCGCCGGCCGCCAGGACCGGCAGCCATCCTCCCCGCATGGAACGAGCAACAGGCATACGATCTGAAAAATTCCCTAACATCTCTGCTCCGCGACGTCAATGCTTTCAAACATCTCCCGTACCGCCTGCTCCACGGCGGTCAGCGTGGTCAGCGCGTCGAAACGCCGGATCAATTCCCGCAAACCCGGGCGCCCGCGAAAAGCGCGAACCAGATGCGCCCGGAACTGCAGGCACGCGGCCTGTTCCGGCGTCAGGCGCATACGGCGGCGGAACCGGCTTTCGCTGGCCACGAGCTCCACCAGGCGGCGGAGATGCTCCAGCAGCACCGCGCAGCGCTCGGCGGGCGGCGGAGGCGTGTACGGGCGGCCCGCCAGCCGGCAGGCCACCTCGTCAAAGAGCCAGGGTTCGCCGATGGCAGCGCGGCCGATCATGACGCCATCCACGCCCGTGGTCCGCAGCATGGCCAGCGCGTCGTCCGCCGTGTCGATCCCGCCGTTGCCGATGATCGGCAACCGGCGTTCCCGTTTGATCCGCGCCAGCCAAGTCCAGTCGGCCGGGCCGGTGTGGCGGTTGGACACCACGCGGGCATGCACGATCAGCGCGTCGGCGCCGCCTTCCTCGACGGCCTGCGCCACCGCGGAAATGTTGATGCGCCGGGGCGAGAGACCCAGGCGCGTCTTGACAGTCACCGGAAGGCGGACGGCGGCGCGTACGGCTTGCACCATCGCCCGCAGCCGCTCCGGATCGCGCAGCAACCCCGCGCCCGCGCCGCGCGACATGATTTTCGGCACGGGACAACCGGCGTTGATGTCAATCAGATCGAACCGGCCGAGTTCCTCCGCCACGGCCGCGGCGCGTGCCATGACGGCCGGGTCGTGACCGTAGAGATGCGCGGCCACCGGGCGCTCCGCGGACATGGCTTCCAGGTAATGCAGCGTTCGGGGCGCGCGGCGCGCGAGTCCTTCGGCGCTGACCAGTTCGGTGGACACCCAGCCACAATGATAACGCCGGCAGATGGCGCGGAAGGCGCTGTTGGTGAAACCCGCCATCGGGGCCAGCGCCACGGGCGGATCAATGACCAGTCCGCGCAGTTGCAATGTGCGATCGCCGTCCATGTCGCGCGCGGGCAACAGGACCATATCGCCCGGCGCCCGTCAAGCGCGCCGCGGCTCAGGGACCTGCGCGGAAGAGCGGGCCCGCCCGGTTCAAGACCAGCGGGTGGCCGGCCAAATCCTCCGCTTCCATCGCCAGCCGGCGTGCGTCTTCCAGGAGCGCGCGCACGGCAACCGCGGCGGGCTTGGCGTACAATTTCACCAGCCCCGCGCTGGCGTTCTGGGAGAAGACGATCACCAGCAGGGCGTCCGCGTGCACGGCGCAGATGAAGATGCTTTTTTGCGTGCCCTGGTGCAGCACGACGTTGAACTCCCTTTCACCCAGCAGCCGCGCGAGCTCCCGGCTGGCGCCATAAACCCCCGCGCCCAGCGCGGCCATCTGGTATGGATCGTGGTCGCCGTCGCCTTCCCTAGCCAGCACATAACCGCCCGTGTCGCAGAGCAGACAATCATCCGCCTCGGACAGGACCAACAAATCGCACAGCGTGCGATGCAATTCGTTGGATGTGTTTTCGTTCAAAGTTCGTGACATGTGCTACCCCGCTGAAATGATCAAACCAGCACCAGCTCGCGCACCCCATCCTCTTTGTGCTTATTGACAGCCAGAAAGCGATGGAGCACCAGCCGGGCGATCATGTTCAGGGTTTCGAAAACACCCTCGCCCGTCGTCGCCACCGCGTTAAAGGTGGGCAGTTGTACATCGCGGTTGTTCAACAGATATTCCAGATAATGGAGGGGCGTGGCGTCCGGCACATCGCGCTTGTTGTATTGCAGCACGCAGGGAATGTCGCCCAGCCGCTCACGCTGCAGGGCCAGGTTATCCGCCAGGTTAGCCAGGCTTTCGGCGTTCTCCGCCATTTTGCTCCACTGGCTGTCGGCCACAAACACCATCCCGTCCACCCCCCGCAGCACCAGCCGGCGCGTCAAGTTGTAGATGACCTGGCCGGGCACGGTGTACAGTTGAAAGCGCGTTTCGTAACCCTCGAAGGCCTGGGCCACCAGCGGCATGAAATCGAAAAACAATGTGCGTTCCCCCGACGTGGCCACCGAGGTCAGATCCCCCCGGGCGGTCGGATTGATCATGCGATGAATGACCTGCAGGTTTGTCGTCTTGCCGCTCATACCGGGCCCGTAATAGACGATCTTCAACTGCACTTCTTTTTTCTTAAAATTTACAAAGGACATATGTTCCCTACTTTCTGTTACGCGCCGCACCGCTGCGATGCCGACCGCGAACGCGCGGCGCCATTTTACTAGCAGTATTCATGCCAGCGCCCGGCCGGTGCCACCAAGCCCAAACCGCCTGCTGGCCGAGCTGGCATACATCCTGCTTCTAATAATACGGGAACAGAAAGGCAAAATTATGAGATTCATGAATTTTTTGAGTCGCAGCGCGCCATCCTTCAGCGGCCTGCCGGAGCGCAACGAAACGCCGGTGCAGACCTTGAGTGAGCAGGAACCGGTGCGTCCGGACCTGCCGCCATCGGCATCCGAACTGCAGTCCCCGGAGTCCGTGGACAAGGCCTTGGAAATGCTGAAAACCATTCAGGAAATCCTGCATGACGAGGAAGACGGCGTGCTGGCGGTACCCTGCCGGGCCTTACTGCAAAACTTGCCGGAGAACTTGCGCGGCGAAAAGTGGCAACCGTACTCCTTTCCGGACGTGGCGCTGGAACTGCCCCGGGATGTGACCTTGAAACAGTTGCGCAAGGGTCGCGTCAGCTTTCCCCTGAACGATTATCTGCCCATGCTGCCTGAAGGTTGGGTGCAGGCACAGCCCGAAGCCATGGTGGATTTCGATCTGCCGACCGTGGTGCAGGCCATTCCGTTGGAATGGCTGCACCCGGCGACCATCCCCTCCAAGCAGGTCGAGGCCGTGCGTCACATCCCGGATTACTTTAAGCCCGCGGTCGGCGCCGCCGAACTCGCTGCGGCCGCTGCGCCCGCACTTGAAGCCACCGCCCCGATCATACCCGCGCCCACGCTGCCGGACGTTGCGGCGGAGCAACCGCTCTCCATGCCGACCGTGGAACCGCCGGCTACGGCACCGCGGCCACTCGGCCCAGGCGAGTGGTCCGGCGTCGAGCCGGCGCTGGACATCGGCGTGCTCTCGGTGGATATCAATCGCGCCACGGAGGTCGATCTTCTGTGCCTGCCGAACATCGGGCCCCTGCGGGCGCAGGCCATTCTCCGCTATCGTCAAGACCATGGACCCTTTGCTTCCATTTTCGACTTGGCGGATGTGCCGGGTATCGGTCGCAGGTTGTTCAGGCAAATCACCGGGCTGAGCTTCCGGCGGACGGATCGTCATGAAGTGCTGAATGGCTTGCTGGGGTTGCCCCTCGGATCACACCCCACCCTGTCGCACCTGATGGTCCATATCCGGGACGTGCTCGCTGCCGCCGGCTGCGTGCTCAGCAACACCGAGGGCCTCGCCCTGGCAGCCAGCGGATTGCCGGACGAGAGAACTACCCGTTATGCCGCGCTGGTGCCGCAGTTGTTCCGCCGCGCCCGCCGTTACCTGGCGGCCCTGGACCCGACGCCACCAGGCTGTCTGGTCATACCAACCGCGGAAGCTCCGCTGCTGTGTTACCAAGTCAGCAACTGTTTCCTCATCATCACCTTGCCGGCCGGTAGTCCGCTTGATCCAGCTCTCAAGCCGGCCGGCGCGATCGCCCGCGAGATTCACTGGCTGCTGGGCTGTCGCGCCGTTATGCATGCCTGCGGATAACGTTTTTCTTGAGCAACCTGCCGCGACGCTGCCAGTCAACGCGGTGATGAACCGTTCTCCCGGCTGCGCGCAGGCTGTCGTCCTAACGACCGGGCCGCGCCGATGCGACCCGGCGCCGCGCAACTCAGATGCGCTCCGGTGTTTCAATCCCGAGCAGGTGCAAACCGCAACGCAGGGTGCGGGCGGTGATGTCGCATAGCCGCACGCGGCTCTCGCGCACACCGGTCTCTGCTTTGAGGAAGGGCACGTTCTGATAAAACGTGCTGTAGGCCTGGGCCAGGTCGAATAGATAGTCGGCCAGCAGGTTGGGCCGATAGTGCTCCGCCGCGCGGAGCACCGCCTCGGGGAAGCGCAGCAGCTTGATGGCCAAGGTGCGCTCAATCGGGGCACCCAGCCGGATCGGAACCGTCCGTGGTTCGCCGCCGGGGAATTGCTCGCGGTACTTGTCCTGCACGCTGGCGATACGGGCGCAGGCATACTGGAGATACGGCGCGCTGTTGCCCTCCAGCGCCAGGGCCTTGTCCCAGGTGAAGGTGACCAAGCTCTGCGGATGCTGGCTGAGATCGGCGTACTTCACCGCCCCCAGACCCACCGCGCGCGCGACCTCGCGCTGCTGCGCCGGCGGCATGGCCGGACTGGTCTGATGGACCACCTCCAGCGCGCGGCGCTCGGCCTCGTCCAGTAAGCGCTCCAGCTTGATCACATTGCCCTGCCGTGTGGAGAACGTGCCCTCCGGCAGGCGCATCAGTCCGAACCAAACATGCTCCAGGCGGGTGGTCACGCCCAGCCGGCGGCTGACAGCGAACACCTGGCGGAAATGCAGTTGTTGGCGCTCGTCGGTGACGTAAATGATCGCCGCGGGGTTGAACTCCTCCACACGGCTGAGCACGGTGGCCAGATCCGTCGTGGCGTAGTTGTAGCCGCTATCGCTTTTTTGAACCAGGCATACGGGCAATTTTTCCGCCTCGAGTCGGACGACCAGGGCGCCTTCGCTTTCCTCCGCCAGTCCCTTTTGCCGCAGCAAGTCAATCACCACGGGCAGGCGGTCGTTGTAGAAACTCTCGCCGCGCACCAGATCGAAGCGCACGTCCAGCCGCCGGTAAAGACCATTGAATTCGCGGAGGCTGTGTTCGACGAACGAGGCCCACAGCCGGCGGTTCTCCCCGTCGCCCTGCTGCAGTTTGACCAGTTCCGCGCGCGCAGCCGCGAGCCACGCCGGATCCTCCTGGCTGCGGTTATAGCTCCGGACATAGATGCGCTCGAGTTCTTCGATCGGCTCCGTCTCGTAGGCGGCGGCGTCGGCAAAATGCCGGAAACCGAGGAGCAGCAGGCCGAACTGCGTGCCCCAATCGCCCAGGTGATTGTCGGCCACCACCCGGTAGCCGAGAAAACGGTGCAGCCGGTCCAGCGCGTTGCCGATGACCGTCGAGCGGATGTGGCCGACATGCATGGGCTTGGCCACGTTCGGACTGGAATAATCCAGCAGCACCGTCCGCCCCGTCCCGGGCGCCGGCACACCCAGCCGGTCGTCGTCCTGCACCAGTTCCAGCCGCCGCGCCAGCCACTCCGCCCGGAGGCGGAGGTTCAGAAAACCGGGGCCGGCCACGGTCACACGTTCCAGACGCTCCGGATCATGGAGCTGATCGGCGAGGGCCTGGGCGATCTCGCGTGGCGGCCGGCGAAGCGGCTTGGCCAGCGCCAGGGCGGCATTGCACTGGTAATCGCCATGGCGCTCGTCGCCGGTGGCCACCGCCGTAGCAGCATCTTCCACCGGTGCCAGGTCGGGGAAAGCCTGCTGCCGGGCCTGCTGCAGCCCGGCGGACAATTCCTGTTCGATCGTGTGCTGCTTGAACATGGGCCGCACTAAAAACTGATGGTGGATTAACTTTACTTGCGCGCGGTGGGTGTTAACATACCCCCGTGAGACGCGCCAGTAAAAACGAATTTACCCGCGGCCATATCCATAAATGCAGGAGTTAGATCCATATGAAGAGCCAGAAGAAAGTTGCCCCTAAGACGTCGCGCCCGCGCGCGGCCAAACCCGCCGCCCGACCGTTGCCGACGCCACCCGCGCCGCCCAGCGTCACCCCCGTCCAACGCCAGCGCATGATTGAATCGGCGGCGTATTATCTGGCGGAAAAGAACGGGTTTTCCGGCGATCCCGCGCAGTATTGGTTGCAGGCTGAACAAGAGGTGAATGCCAGACTCGGCGTGAAATAATAGCCCATGAAGCCGCAGTTGATCGTCGCGCTGGATGTGCCGGACGGGGCCGAGGCGGTGGCCATGCTGGATCGGCTGCCCGCGGAGGTGTCGCTGTTCAAGGTCGGGCTGGAGCTGTTCTGCGCCGCGGGTCCCGGTGTGCTGGCGCCGTTCCAGGCGCGGCACAAGCAGGTCTTTCTCGATCTCAAGCTGCACGATATCCCCCGCACCGTGGAGCGCGCGGTGCAGGCCGCCGCCCGGCATGGGGTGTTTATGCTGACCGTGCATGCCGCCGGCGGATCGGCCATGTTGCGCGCGGCGGCGGAGGCCGCGCGCGCGCTGGGGCCCCACGCTCCGAAGATCGTGGCCGTCACCGTGCTGACCAGCTTGGATCAACAGGATCTGGCCGACGTGGGCGTGCAGCGGACACCCGCCGACCAGGCGCTGGCGTTGGCCCGGCTGGCCTTGGCCGCCGGCGTGGACGGCTTGGTCTGTTCCCCGCAGGAGGCCGCCGCCCTGCGCAAAGAATTCGGTTCCCACCCCCTGTTGGTCACGCCGGGCATCCGGTTGCCGGCCGACGTCCTCGGCGACCAGAAGCGCGTGGCCACGCCCGCCGCGGCCGTGCGGGCCGGGGCCAGCTTTCTCGTTGTCGGCCGCCCCATCCTGGAAGCGGCCGATCCCGCAGCGGCCGTGCAACTGGTCTTGCGCGACATGGCGGCCGCGTAAGCCGCCACCGGGTGGCCGGCGCTAAGGGCGCCGCCGATGTATTTAATTCCCGCGTGCTTTAACCCAGTTTCCGGATTGTCGCACACCCGCCCGATCGCATCAGATGAACAGGGCAAGCACTACCGCGATGACCACGGCGGCGGCGACGAGCAGGGCGATGGTACGACCGTTAGTCCGCGGGCGGCCGGCGAGATCGCCGTACTCCTGTTCCCGCGCTTCGTGTTCATACTTCTTCAACGCCGCGTCATCGTCGTCGCGAGGGCGCATATAGTCGCGATCACGTATACCCATGGCATCACCCTACGCTTATTTTGTCTCCACGGCCTGGATCGTCACGGGGCCGAGCAGGCCGGCAGAAAACTGATAATCAGGCCCTGAAAAAAACTCCTCGAGCCGTGTCCGACGCTGCTCCCCGGAGAGCTGGTTGTCGCCCACCAGCCGGTTCGGCCACAGGTTGACCACCGAAATTTCCAACACGTTCTCACCGGGCTTGACGGCCCCGGTGATCTCCACCCGCCAGGGCGGACACCAGGCCACGCCTAGATCCCGGCCGTTGAGCTTGACCCGCGCCGTCTCCTTGACCGTGCCCAGATCCAGCCAGAGGCGGGAAGCAGGGTTCAGGGTTCCGCCTTCGCCATGGCTACGGCGGACAAGTCGGGGTTCAGGGTTCAGGATACCGGATTCAGGTTTCAGGACGCTGGGTCCAGGGTTCGGGACACGGCGGGGTTCAGGTGACGGCTGACCTTCGCTGTTTCCTCCTGAACCCTGACCCCTGACTCCTGCTCCTTCCGCAAAATCGAAGATTTTGCGGTACACCGCTTTCCCGCTGAAATTCCGCACCGCCGGCTCCGGGCGCTTGGTCCAATCCTCCAGTTTGTCAAAAGCCATCAATCCCTGGGCCTGATCGTCGCTCAGATTGTTGGTTGGATAAAACCATGCCGGATCGAACTGCACCGTCCACGGCCCAGAGATTTCCTGCACCGGCTTCAACGTCAGAAAATTCATTTCCTGCTTATTCTGACTTCTGAATTCCTTGGCCTCCGTCGCCTTGGCGAAGGAGGGTGGCTTCTGACTTCTCTCTTGAAAAACGACAAAGAACGCCCCGTACGGTTCAAACTCCAGCGGCACTTCTATCCTGCCGTCCTTCGTCTGTTTGAACTCCGGGAGTTTCCGCTGTTCGCCCGTCACCGGGTCCCATATTTCCGGCTGATTCCCGATCAGCCGGAATGTGCAGTCGGCCTTCAGCGCGCTGCCGTGCCGGTTCGCCACAAAGTAAATGTCGGTATCATCGGTACGACGATGGATGAAATCCACCAAGGCATTCGTTGATTCACTC
>CAIQIC010000362.1 GCA_903871765.1 uncultured Lentisphaerota bacterium | reverse complement strand
TCCCTATCCGGCCGGATAGTCCAGTGTGATGTCAGGGAGGATGTGGTCAGCCTTTTCCCCGACGGTTCAATGACCGTGAGCCACAGGTGGGGGCGGCGCGGCGGGCCGCCGCACGACATCGCGCAGCACGAAGACCGCGCCCGGCAGCATGGCGGCGACGATCAAAGGATAGGTGATCACTGACACGGAAAAACTGACTGAATTGGGTACGCCGGCGCGGCTGAAGAAATAGAAAAAGGCGTTCTCCTTGATGCCGATACCGAAAGGGGAAATGGGTAGCATGGCCATCAGGACGATCATCGGCACGAACGCGGCAGCCTCCGTCCACGGCACCGGATGATGAACCGCCTGGAACAAGAGTCCGATCTGGAGAACGCGCAGGCCCTGGGCGGAGAAGTTCAGCAGAAACACTTGAGCCAGCCGGGCGCGATGGTCGCCGAAGGAGCGCAGCGAATTGTGAATCGCCTCGGCCTGGTCCGCCGCCTTGAGCAGCCATTGGAGCGCGGTGGAGGGCGGCCGGTCGCCCGCCCGCCGGGCGGCCCATCGGCGCAGCCGGGGCACCCACCGCACCGGCAGACGAGAAATCAAGATGCCGGCGATCACGAGCACCACCAGCGCAACGGCCAAGATCGAGATCAGCGAGCGGGAATCCAGCGTCTGACGGCCCACCAGACCCACCCCGATCAGCGACAAGGTGACGATTGCCAGGGCGCCCAACAGGCGGTCGGCCATCAGCGAACCGGCGGCGTGGGTCAGACTCTGCTGTTGACTTTTAACCATCAGGAGGCGCAGCGCATCCGCGCCGAGGCTCGTCGGCAGGGTGACGCTGAGGAAATTGCTGGAAAAAATGATCCGCAGGAGCCGGGCCACGCCGAGATTGATTCCTTTTTCCCGCAGCAGTATGTTCCACTTGACAGCCATCAACAGCGGCTCGAGCAGGATGGTCAGCCCGGCGGCGCCCACCAGGGGCAAAGACGCGTTGGCCAGTTTTGCGAGGGCGACGTGGAAATCGATTTTTTTCGCGATGATGCCGAAGCAGAGGGCGACAACCGCCAATTTGATGAGATTGATCAGGTTTTTTTTCATCGCGAACCAGCCCGCGCGCCGTGGGCAACTTAACAGCGGAGGAATGCTTTGAACAGCGACAAATGGCCGATGGCCTCCCGTGCGTCCGCGCGGCGGCTGGTGCTTGCTGCCGGGGCGGCGGCGATGCTGGCGCTGGCTGGCTGCCGGCCGCCCCCGCCGCTCCAGCCTTTCTCCGCCCCGCCGGGTTCCCTGGCCTATTTCGTCCCGGTCGCCGAAAAACTGGTGGCGTTGTCCTTCGACGATGGCCCCAATGTGCCCTGCACGCCGGAGTTGTTGGACATCCTGGACCGGGAAAAAGTGCCGGCGACCTTCTTCCTCATCGGCGCCAACGCCGAGCGGCATCCGGACATCGTCCGCCGCATGGCGCAGGCCGGGCACGCCATCGGCAACCATTCCTGGGGGCATCCGCGGTTCGACCAGCTTGCGGCCGACGATATCCGGCAGCAGCTCCGCAAAACGGATGACCTGCTTGAAAAACTGACCGGCGCGAAACCGCTGCTGGCCCGGCCCCCTTACGGCCTGTACGGCCCCGGCTTCTTCGATACCTGCCGCACGGAGGGCCTGGTGATCGGCGGTTGGTCCGCGGAGGCGCATGACTGGAATCCCCATACCCCGGAACAACTGGTCGAATTGCTGCTCAACCAGACCGCGCCGGGCGTCATCTACCTGCTGCACGACGGCAAGGAAACCAACGACGGCCCGCATCGGGTGGCGAGCGTGAAGGCCGTATCGCTGCTGGTGCCGGAGCTCAAGCGGCGCGGGTACCGGCTGGTCACTATTCCGGAACTGCTCCGCCAAGCCACGGTGCCGGCCGTCCGGTTTTCCAACGGCGCGGAGTTGCTTGGCTTGCACCTGCCCGAGGGTCCGGTCACGCCCGGCCGGCCCATGACCGCCCAGTTTTACTGGCGGTTGCCCGCCGGCATGCATCGGGGGGACTTTCAGGTCGGTTTGCTTATCGGGGCGGAGCAGCATACGCTGGGCTGGCTGCTCAGCAACCGGGCCGACGCGCGCAATTCCCCTCTGCCGGCGGGTGGCGACGTCTGGAAAGAGACGGCCACGTGGACCGTGAATCTGCCGCCGGGACTGCCGCCCGGCCGGCACCCGGTCTCGCTGACCCTGTGCTGCGGCAGCTACCGCTGGAAGGACCGGCTACCGCTGCAAAGCGACTGGCCCAGCCGGCGGCGCCGCGTCGTGCTCCCGATGACGCTGGATGTCCAGCCGGTGCCGGCCGGAGCCAAGCCCTGATTTGGATCCGCCATGCGCCGCATTTCCTTCGGCATCATCAACTATAACGGCGAGCCTTCGCTCGTGCCCGTCATCGAATCCGTGCTCGGCCAGCAGGGTGTGCACGTGCAGGAAGTCCTGCTGGTCAACAACGCGTCCACGGATGGTTCCCTCGAACTGGTCCGGCGGCAGTTCGCCGGCCGCGTGCGGATCATTGAACTGGCGGAAAACCACGGGCCCAACCCCGCGCGCAATGTCGCGCTGCGCCAGGCCGCGGCGGACCTCGTCCTGATCATGGACAACGACGTGGTGCTGGCGCCGGACTACGCCGCGCGCCTGGCCGCCGTCTGCGACGCCCATCCCGAGGCCGGCGCGGTCACCGGGCAGATCCGTTTTCACGCCCAACCCGACCGCATTCAATACAACGGCGCCGGGCTGCACTATGCCGGCGAGGTCGTGGTCAACCGCGTGGCGCACGACCAGCCGTTCGTCGTGGCCACCGTCTCCGCCGGCGCGACGCTCTTCGACCGCGCGGCCGCGCTGGACCTCGGTCCCTTTGACGAGACGCTGTTCTTCGGCTGGGAGGATGGCGATCTGACCTTCCGCCTGACCATCTGCGGCCGGCCCTGTTACGCCGTCAGTCAGGCGGTCTGCTGGCACATGGCCGACGGCCGCAGTTCGCGCTGGGTGCGCCTGCAAGTCCGCAACCGCTGGCAGTTCCTGATGAAGTACTACGATGTCCGGACCTTCCTGCTCGCCCTGCCCGGCATCCTGTTTTATCAGGGCTGTGCCGGCCTGTTTTTCCTGCTCAAGGGGCAGGGTGGCGCGGCGGCGCTGGGGTGGTGGGATGCGGCGCGATCCATCCCGGCCGTGCGCGCGCAGCGGCGGGCGGTGTTTCGGCGCAAATGCGTGCCCGACAGCCGCACGCTCAGCGGCGGAGCGTTGGAACTGCCCGGCGCCGTACAGGACAAGCCGGCGCTGCGGCTGGCCGGCCGCTGTCTCGGTGCCGTGCTCGGCGGCTACTGGCGGCTGATCCGCCCGTTCATCCGCTGAGGAGGTGTGAAAGAACGGGGCACTACACTAAAAGCTGTAGCGAATGCCCAAGCCGGCGGCCACGTTGGACAGCGGGAAACTGGGCGAGCCGTTATAGTCTGATCCGTCTGGGCCGCCCCAGTGAGTGCCTTCCGCGTCCTGCAGCTTGGTGTAGCGGACATAGAGATCGGCCGACCAGTGGTCGGCAAAAGTCCAGAGCAGACCGCCATAGCAGAACAGCCCGTAGGTGTGATCGAAATCCATGGTCTGGATTTCGGGCCGGCCCGGCGGCGCGTGCCAGTCGGGGTTTTCATCAAAATTTACCCTGTAGTAAGCCACTCCCAAGCCGGCATACGGGGTGAGGGGGGTGCTGTTGGGACAACGCACAAAGACGCTCAGCATGGGTCCCATCAGGTTGAGGTCGCCGTCGGTATGCCCGTCAACTTGCGTGATCGTGCGCACGGAGAAATAGTCCCAGGCCAGTTCGATGCCGCCATAGGGGCAGAATTTATAATCCACGAACAGCTTGAGCGGCAGGTAGTTTTGAACGGTATCCAACTGGTTGATGCTGCCATAGAAGCTGCCGGGCGCGCCGTCAATGCCGGACAAGGGGTCGCGCTTGTCGTCGCGCAGCGAGAACCAGGTGATGCGGGTGCCGATTTCCAGGTGGTCCTTGATCCAGGCCGGCAGGGTGGATTCCGGTTCGGCGGCGCGGCTGGACAGGACGGCCGGCAGCGCCAGCAGTGCGGCGGCCAGGCGGATGTAATTTTTTGCTTTCATTTTGCCCTCCATTTCGGCGAAAGATAGTCAGATGACCACTGAACGTCAAGCAGGGAGCCCCGGGCTTCAACGCCGGCGGGAGCGGCGGGCTGGGCGATGGCTGGCGGGCGCCCTAGCGGGGCTGCTGCTGACGGCGGCCACGGATCAGGGGCGCGTGGCGGAACAGGTGCTGCTGGAAAAGATGCTGGAACCGGCGGAGTTCTGGGCCCAGACGCCGGATGAATTCATGAGCGGGGCGCAGCGTTTTGGCTTTCGCTGGCTGAGCGGCAAGGAGACGGCGCGCGCCGCTTACAACAACATGGAATTCTCCGGGCTGAAAGTCTGGGAAGTGCAGGCCCGGTGCGAGAGCAACCGGGTCAGCCAGATCACGTACTCGTTGTACAATCGCGGCGATGCCGGTGAGTTGAGCGCGAAAAGCTTTGAGACGCTGCTGGCCCAGGTGCAGCAAGCCCTGTCGCAATGGGCCGGCGTTACGAACCAGCCGCTGCCGGAGGTCCTGGGGCCGGCGCGGATGAAGATCCAGCGCGCGACGTGGTCCAAAACGCCGCACCGGCTGGAACTGGAATGGAGCGTCACGAAGGCGCACATCGAGAACGGCCGGTCCGTGGGGTTCCGCGCCGAATTCATCCGGCTGAAACTGCTGTCGGCCGTCGCGCATGCCGCGCCCCGCGCCCCGCCGCCCGTCGTCAGCATGACGACCGCGCGCACCAAGCTGATCAAGGATTTGCGCGCGCACCTCCGGCGCGAGGCGAACGGTGACGTGTACCTGGCGGATGTGCCGATGGTGGACCAGGGGCCGAAGGGCTATTGCGCCGCCGCCGTGACCGAGCGGGTCATGCGCTATTACGGGCTGGAATTCGATCAGCACCAAGTGGCCCAGGTCGCCGGCACGACCGCCAGCGGCGGCACCAGCGGCCAGGGCCTGCGCGAAGCGCTGAAGCGCATCGCCGTCCGGAACAACCTGCGCGTGAGCACCCTGCAGGAAATGAAGGTGCAGGATTATCAGCGGTTGATCGCGGACTACAACCGTCTGGCCGCGCAGGCCAAGCAACCCAAGCTGGAAATGGACCAGCACATGCTCGACGTGAACAGCCTCTATCAGCAGGCGGACGGCGAACTGCTGCGCAAGGTGCGGCTCAAGCGGACGACCGACATGAACCAGTTCAAGGTCGAACTGATCAAGCAAATTGAGGCCGGCATCCCGGTGATCTGGGATGTCATGCTGGGGAAAGTCGCGGAACAGGGCGTGAATCCCCAGGCCGGCGGCGGACATCTGCGCTTGCTCATCGGGTATAACACCAAAACCGGCGAGGTGCTCTACAGCGACACCTGGGGCCTGGGCCACGAACTCAAGCGCCTGCCGCTGGCGGACGCCTGGACCATGACCACGGCCACGCAGACCATGAAGCCCGTCAGCATGTGAGCCCGTAGATCATCATCTTAATCGTAATCTTAATCCGCCCCTTAAGCCTTCTTCGCACGCCCCCGCCTTCATCCGCGCGGGCGGTGTGATCCGTGGTTAAAGCTCGGTCTTCTGTCGGCCACGGGGGAGCGGGCGGGTCATTCAAAATGGCCGAGCAGGCGGACTTCCCGCTCCAGCGCCAGTCCGAACTTCCGCTGCACGGCCGCGGCCATCTGCCGCGCCAGGTCGAGGACATCTTGTGCGGCACATTCGCCGTCCCGCACGACGATGTTCGCGTGCTTTTCGAAGGGACGCGCGCCGCGGACGCGCAAGGCTTGCGCGCCAGCCTGTTCCAGGAACCAGCCCGCCGCCTGCCGGCGTCCGGCCGCGGACGTGGGCGCGACGTTCTTAAAGAAACTGCCGGCGGTCGGCAGCGCGCGCCAGTCCGGATGCTTGTGCCGGCGAATATCCAGGAATTCCGCCCGCTGATGCCGCAGGGCGGCCCGATCGCCCGGGGGCAAGTGCAAGCGGACCGCGGCGACGATCTCGCCGGTGGCCTGAAGGCGCGAGCGGCGATAAGCAAAACCCAACTCCCCGGCCGGAACAATTTGGGTTTGTCCCGCCGGATCCAGGATCACGGCCGTCTCGATAACGTCGCCGATCTGCCGGCCGAAGGCCCCGGCGTTGCCGGCCACCGCGCCGCCGACCGTCCCGGGTATGCCGCTGGCATACACCAAACCGTCCAACCCTTCCTCGACGGTCCAGGCGATCAGATCGTCGAACAGGGTGCTGCCGCTGACGCTGACGATGTTGCCGTCCCGGCGGATGTGCGGTTGGTCGCTGACGTAACGGATCACGACCTGGGCCAGTCCCTGATCGGCGACGAGCAGATTCGAACCGCCGCCGATGAGCACGAACTCCTGCTGCGCGGCCTGCAAGGTGCCCACGACCAGCGTCAGTTGTTCCAGCGTGGTACAGGCGACGAGGGCCGGACAGGGGCCACCGAGGCGGAAGGTGGTGTAGTCGGCCAGCAGGGCGTTCAGCCGCACTGTACAACCCGCGGCGCGCAACGCGTCCCAGTTCATGATGCGGATTTCCCGAGGCGCTGACCGGATGCTCTTTTCTTTTCCATGGGTCGCGAGGATGGCCGCACCGGCCGGGCGAGCAGCCAAAGCACGTAGGAAAGCCGGTTCAGCCAGGCGAGCAGGTGCGGATTGGTCATTTCGTTCCGGCGGGCCAGCGCCACGACGCGGCATTCGCAGCGCCGCGCCACGGCGCGCGCGAAGTGGAGGTACGCCTCGGCCAGCGAGGCGCCCGGCAGGACGAAACCGCGCGGCGGCGGGCGTTGCGCTGCCAGCGCGCGACGCCGCGCCTCCAGCGCCCGGACCATCCGCGCATCCACCCGGCGCTGCAACCGCCGGCGGCCGCCCGGCGTGGTGGAAAGTTCCGCGCCCACGACGAACAGCGCCCGCTGCAGCGCCATCAGCTCGCGCTGCACCGCCGGCGGCTGCGCCGCGGCGCGCGCGACGCCGAGCGCGGCGACAAGTTCATCCAGGTGTCCGCAGGCCTCGATGCGCAGGCAGTCCTTGGCCACCCGCTCGCCGGAGAGCAGGAACGTGTCGCCGCCGTCGCCCGCACCCGTAGTCATGGAACGGTTCCAAGGCATCGCCGTCTACGGTGACGCAACCGGCGCGCGGTTTCAAGCCCGCTCTTGCGAGTGAATCCGGGCCCGCGCCGGCTCGCCTTCCGGCGCCGGTTTGAGTTATAGTCACGGCAACAACCGTGCTTTGTCGCTGTGCCGTGCCGGCTGGCGACGAATATGACAAAACGACGACCCGTCGGCGCACGCCACAAATAACGGAGGCAGCAAACGATGAAGTTGACCAAATACGGGCTGGCGGCGGTACTGCTGGCCATGAGTGCCGGCGTGGTTATGGCTGAAAACAAACCCGCGTTCAAACTCTGGCCCGAGGGTGCGCCGGGCGCGCTCGGCGCGGCGGACAAGGACATTCCGACGTTGACGCCCTATCTGCCGGACGAGGGGCAGGCGACGGGGGCGGCGATGGTGATCTGTCCGGGCGGCGGCTACGGCATGCTGGCCGGGCACGAAGGCCGCGATTACGCGCTGTTCCTGAACCAGCACGGCGTGCCGTTCGCCCATGCGCACCCCTGGGCGCAGGATCTCGTGTTCTGGCTCAAGGGCCGGGGTTGCGCGCGGTGAACGGATGGCTGGGCGTCGACTGGCCGGAAAACCGCACTCCCGGTGGCTGACAAGCGGGCCGGGGAGATTAAAAGGAGATCGCCGACAAGCGGCGCGAGGACGCCTCCAAGTGAGGCCGCACTCGCCCTCCGGAGAGAGGATGAAAGAACCAGAACGAGAATCTCCGAAGTAGTCTTTTTACGGTTGTCGGTGTTCCTGTATAAAGACTACTTCGCCGTCAAGGTTTAAAAACGCATTGTTTTCACAACTGTAAAATATTTAACGCGTTGTACTTGACTTGTATGACCTGCCGTACGCATATTAGCTGCCAGTAACGGGCACGATTTGCGCCGTGCATAGGTGGAATTGAAGTCCGTTCAATAAATACTGTTCGGCAGCAGCGCAAGCAGCCAGAGATTTTACAGAACTTTTACAAGTTCATGACAATTGGCGCTCGAAACCAACTATGGTGGCGGCATGAAAAAGCGGAATCTGATTCTCCTAGCGATCGTGGCTCTGTGCAGTGTTCGCGGAGCCGAAACCACGAATTCCTTTGGCATCTACCTGACTTCCGAGCCGGTGGATAAACGGATCATCGCGTATGGCCGAGGCGACTGGTCTCGCATTCGCCTTTCGGAGTTTCCCTTGATTTCCGCCGCAGACATCGTCAGCTACGATTTGCGGAGCCATGCCCTCCGATTGCGGTCTGAGGCATTGGCCAGAATGCCGCGACCGTCTGTTGAGGGCACACCATTCGTTGTGGTGGCCAGCGGCCAGCGCGTTTATCTGGGGGTATTCACGTCCTCTGATTCGTCTAGAGAGTTTGCCGTGCCCAACATCATGGTTGACCGGAGAGTCTTAGTGACGAATCAGATATCGGACATTCTGGTCATCGAAAGGGGATCGCTTGGAACTGCTCCAGACCCTCGTGGCGATCAGCGCATCAAGACCGTACTGGCTGCTCTCCACAAACTGAAAGGCCATGAATAGAACCCGTGCGCTGAACCCCTGGGTGCAGGCGGCGCTGGATTGCGCCTTCTGTGACTTCCTGAGTCCTTGGCCCAGCGCGCCTGCCCCAGTTCGTTGCAACAAATCTTCTAGGAAATCCCCCGCTCGCGTGTCGAATATGGAGAGACTAAATTACCGGGAGCATTCTGATATGCTTGCCGTCTAATTCCCTGTATGAGAGAATAAAACCTATGAAATTCACATATTCCCAATCTCGAAGGGTGATAACGGTTGTTGCAGTGCTGGCACTACTTGTCGCGACCGCGTACGCCTTTCTGGTCGGGCGTAATACCAAGACTGCACCAGTGCCGACATTGCCCGAAGCCTACGAGAAGGCGCTTGAGGCATTAGGAGCGCAGACCAACGCGTTCTACTGTCTTTCAGCCAATGCGATGGACAGAACCGACACTTCCGCTCCCACGGAATGGCATTTGGTATTTTATTCTACGAATGGCCAGTTGCGGGAGGTTGTTGTGGCTACCTCGCGGCAGGCCATCGTCCGCGAAAAGCTGCGAACGGATTTCTGACACGACGTGGTCTAACCCAAGGCGATTGAGAACAATGCCCAACAACTCGGTGGAGACGAACCGCCACCCCGCGATTCCACTCAGTGTCGGCTGGCAATTCGGCGGTGCTTCGTGCGCTCCACCGTCGCTGTCCGCGGAGCGGGAAGTGCATGACGATTGATTTCAATGGCAATCCACATGAGGACTATGGACTTAGATAGTCACGACTTGCCGAACAAAACGCGTCAGCCAACGCCGGTATCGCGTCTTCATAGCAGCCGGACGCCACTGGCCCGGCGTGGCTGCGCTGATCGTTGGCCAAGAACAGAATGACCTATTCACCATACGGACGAATCGGAGAGACTCCGAGATGGCGTTTGGCCCTGTATGTGGTCCTCCTCGGCTTCGTCACATTCGGGATGGGACGTGCTTTCGATCCGAATCTATACTGGGGAATCCCACTCTGCGCTTTCCTGCTTTTCCTCATGTTCGTTGGGATCAACTGGCTTGTGCGCGACGCGGAGCGCCGCGCACGCCTTGTCCCGTACGCGAAGTGGCTGATTCTCGCCGGCGTAATCGGGAACGTCATTCTCTTCGTCTGGAAGCACTGGGGACTACAAAGATGAACGGCCAACCACCGGCGGAACCGTACGTCGCTAACGCGCCGCCGGTTCGCCGGAACGTTGGAATCGGAAATGATGAGGACCCGATATAGATGGACATTCTTGGTTCTCGGGTCCCTTCTCGCGCTGTTCTTCGTTGCAGGTGGGATCATGCTTGCCGTGTTGCTGGAAGGTTGGCAACGGGCAGGTGGAGTACCGCCAGTGTACATGGGGTGGATCATCTTTCGCTACTGTCGAGAGAAGTACGGAAAGAACTCAGCACAGAAGAACAAGAAGGATTCCAACACCACCTCGGAACCTATCGTCGCGGGCCGTTTTTTTGACAATAGGTCCAACGGTCAAAGAATTACACTACAAAGCGGGTTGTTTATGCTCTTTGCGTGGGGCTCGGTCAACCCCGTTCTCTGCCGATTTACCTCCTGGCGTCTGAGACGCTGTGCTTGGATGTTTCGTTGCCGTTCTTCGACAAGGGCCGCCCGCTGACCGGCATGCGCCTGCTGC
>CAIQIC010000361.1 GCA_903871765.1 uncultured Lentisphaerota bacterium | reverse complement strand
GGCCGGACTTCCCCGTGTACGGCAGCATAATCGAGGCCTCCGAGTGCCTGACGCGGCTGATCGGCCAACTGCACACGATGCTGTGGATCGGCGAATACCCGGAAGCCATGGGCCGGGTCATCAACCGGCTGGGCGCGTTCTACCTCGCCTGCGCCGAGGCCGAACTGGACGCCGGGCAGGGCCTGCTCGACGGCTTTGTGATCTGGGGCGACGTCGCCTACAAGAACGACACATTCGTCGCGCCCGCCTACTGGCGCGAATATTTCAAGCCGTGGGTGGCCCGGATGATCGCCGCCGCCCACCAGCGCGGCCTGCCGGTGATCTATCACGGCTGTGGCAACGTCAAAAAGATCTTCGCGGACTTCGTGGACATGGGCCTGGACGCCTACAACCCGCTGGAGGTCAAGGCCGGCATGGACGTGGTCGCCTTGCGGCGCCAATACGGGCAGGGCATCGGGTTCTGCGGCGGCAGCGATATCCAGGTCTGGGAAACGGGCGACCGCGAAAAGATCCGGCGCGAGGTGCTGCGCAAGCTCAACGCGGCGAAGGGCGGCGGCTACATCTTCCAGTCCGACCATTCCGTGGCGGCCGATGTCTCCGGTCAGACCTACGATTTCATCGTCAAGCTGGTGCGGGAATACGGCCGGTATCCCCTGGACCTGGGTGCCTTCAACGAGGAGCTCTGACCGCCATGATAACCGCCCAACCCCTGCTCGGAGTAGCCCTGCACGCCGTGGGCGCGTGCTTCGCCGCCACCTGCTACGCGCCGCAGAAAAAAGTCAGCCGCTGGTCGTGGCAGAGCTACTTCCTTACGCAGGCCGCCTTCTGCTGGTTCCTGCTGCCGATCGTCGGCGCGGCGCTGACCATTCCGAACTTGTGCCAGGTTCTGGCCGAGGCGCCGAAGAGCGCCATGCTGACCTCCTACCTGCTGGGCATGGCCTACGGCATCGGCGGCATGTCGTTCAACGTCTCGATCCGCTACATCGGCTTCTCCCTGACTTACGCCATCGCCGTCGGCCTCTCCAGCGTGCTGGGGACGCTCATCCCGCCGCTGGTCCGCGGCACCCTGTTGACCACGTTTTCCAAGACCGGTTCCGGCTGGATCCTGGCCGGCATCGTGGCCGGCACGCTCGGCATCGGCCTGTGCGGCGCCGCCGGCCGGCTCAAGGAAAAGCATCTCTCGGCCGCGGACGGCAAAAGCGAATTCTCGCTGGTGAAGGGCCTGCTGCTCTCCCTGCTGGCGGGCGTGCTGTCGGCGGTGTACGGCTTTGCCCTGGAGGCCGGCGAGCCCATCGCCGACGTGGCCACGCGGCTGGGCGCCGGCGTCTGGCGCGGCAACGTCACCTACCTTTTCGCCAACACCGGCGCCTTCGTGACCACCGCGATCTACTGCCTCTATCTGCACGCCAAACACCGGACGCTGGGCGAGTTGATCGAGCTGCCCGCCGGCCCCGGGAAGGCCGGGCTGCCGCTGAACTTCGCCCTGGCGGCGCTGACCGGCCTGCTCTGGTACGGCCAGTTCTTCTTCTACAACCTTGGCCACGTCCGCATGGGCACGTTCAAGTTCACGAGTTGGGCCATTCACATGATCATGCTGGTGCTGTTCAGCAACCTGATCGGCATCGTGTTCCGCGAATGGAAGGGCTGCCGGAGCTCGACCAAGTCCGCCATCGCCTTCGCCCTGGCCGTGCTCACGCTGGCGATCCTGGCGGTGACCTACGGCAATTACCTGGGCGGGCAGTGAGGAAGAATGTGAGATGTAAAATGTGAGAAGTAAGATGTGAGATGTAAAAAAGGAGTGCGATGATGAAGCGATATGGATCCGTCATTGGCGTGCGCGCGGAGAAACTGGAGGAGTACAAGCGCCTGCATGCCGCCGTGTGGCCGGACGTGCTCAAGATGATCAAAGACTGCCATGTCCGCAACTATTCCATCTACCTGCGCAAGCTGCCGGACGGCCGGCACTACCTCTTCAGCTACTTCGAGTACACGGGCGTGGACTTCCAGGCCGACATGGCCCGCATGGCTGCCGACCCGACGACGCAAAAGTGGTGGGCCGTCTGCATGCCCTGCCAGGAGCCCTTGTCCGACCGCGCCCCCGGCGCCTGGTGGGCCGACATGGAGGAAGTCTTCCACTGCGATTGATGCAGCGGCAAACGCCAAGGCTCACAGGCCGGCGGAATCGCCGTTACTCCACTCCGCGCTTGACCACCAACCCGCCCAACGTGATGATGCACGTAGTCAAGCCGGGTTGGAGGTTGCATGGTTGTACCACATGCTCAGAGGAGGCGAGCCACGGTATTGACGTTTCACGGCGCGTATCGGCCCCGCCAGCCGCGCAGCGCAACAACACGCCGGCGGCGCGATCCGGCGCGCATTCCGGGCTGTAAAAAAGCGGATTAGGGGCTTGACAGGCCCATCCGCCAGGTAATAATCGCCCCATGAATTTGTACGGCATCCAGGCGGCACGAAAAACGGCGCTCCCCCGGCGGGCGCGCCCAAGCGATTTCTTATTGGCTTTATTGAACGCGAGGGTGATGGCTATATCTCACTCCGGCCGCTTGCAGCGGCGACTGCTATTGGACGTTTGACGGCCTGGGGGTAGAGATAGAAATGCCTGTGACATACCACATCGACAAGGTAAGAAGACTCATCCGAACCAGGTGCATCGGCGATGTAATCCTTGACGAAGTGGTCGGTCACTTCCAAGAGTTGGAGCGAGATTCCGACTGCCCGGATCGCCTCGACGTCTTGTTGGACCTGAGCGAGCTGACTTCTTTACCGAAAGCCAACCAGCTTAGGACGATCAGCTACCAAATAGGCAGTATTCGCGAGAGAGTCAGGTTCAACGCCTGTGCCATCGTGGCCTGCAAAGACGTGCTGTTCGGCATGATGCGAATGTTCGAGATCTTCGCCGCGGAGCAATTTCGCATGACGTGTGTTTTCCGCGAAGTTGGCGAAGCAGAGACATGGCTGACTTCGCAGAGTAGCAGAACTTGACCCGCTGCTCTGCCCGCAGTACGGCCGGGAAATGGCGAAGGCCGTGGTGATCAAAGACCCGGTCATAAGCGGCCTGTTGCGACACTTGGATCTGTGGGAAGAACCGCCGGCTCGTGCTACGTAGCGAAGCTACTTCGCAGAGAAGCACGCGCGGACCGCCGGCCGGCGGCACGGTGTATGGGCCGTGCTACGATGACCTGCCCGCCGCGGTCTGCGGGCCGGGGGGACAGACCGAGTCACCCGCCGCAGACGATCACCAGCGGCGCGTCGGGGGAGGGTTTGAGGTCGAGATAGAAACGGCGCGCGTCCGCCACCCGGAGGGAGAAGAACCCGGGCTGTTTCTCCTTGGACGTTGCCATGCCGGTTTCATAGCCGGCGGCGGGGCCGACAGATGGGAGAAAACATATGACGACAAACGAGAAGACCACGAAGAGCGCGATGCCCAAGAAAAACGATTTGATTTTGGTCGGCGGCGCCGGCGGTTTCATCGGCGGCGCGCTGGTGCGGTATTTTCACGACAAGGGATTCACCCGGATCCGCGCGGTGGACAAGAAACCGCTGCCGCACTGGTATCAGTGCACGCCGGGGGTCGAAGGCCTGTGCATGGATTTGAGCGATGAGGCCAACTGCCGGGTGGCGGTCCGGGACGCCGTGGAGGTTTACAATCTGGCGGCGGATATGGGCGGCATGGGATTCATCGAGCGGTTCCGCATCGAATGCCTGCGCAGCATCCTGATCAACACGCACCTGATCGAGGCGGCGTACCGGGCGGGTGTGCAGCGCTATTTCTTCTCGTCGTCGGCCTGCGCCTACAACGTGAAATTGCAGGATGACCCGAATTGCCGCGCGCTGAAGGAATCGGACGCTTACCCGGCCTTTTCGGAGCGCGGTTATGGATGGGAGAAACTGTTGTCGGAAATGTTCTGCCAGGAATACTGGGCCGAGCGCGGCCTGCGAACGGCCATCGCCCGGTTCCACAATGTTTACGGACCGTGGGGCACCTGGGACGGCGGGCGTGAAAAGGCGCCGGCGGCGATCTGCCGGAAGGTCATCGAGGCCAAGAATTCCGGCCAGAAAAAGATCGTCATCTGGGGCGACGGCAAGCAGACCCGCAGCTTCATGTACATCGATGATTGCACGAAGGGCATCGACATGATCATGCATAGCGATCAACTTATCGCCACGCCGATCAATCTCGGCACCAGCGAGCTGGTCTCGATCAATGACCTGGTCAGCATCGTGGAAAACATCGGCGGCATCAAACTGAAGCGGAAATACGACCTGGACGCCCCGCGCGGGGTGGCCGGCCGCAACAGCGACAACACGTTCATCAAGCAGATGCTGGATTGGGAGCCCGACACACCGCTGCGCAAGGGGCTCAAGGTGACCTATAACTGGATTGCGCAGCAGTACGAGGCGCGCAAGGCCGGCTTGAACACGGTTCGGGACATTTTCTGATTCCAGGAAAGATCCACGAACATGTCTGCCAAGTCTCGCGGTAAGATCACCGGCGTGATTGGCGAGATCCCGTACCGGATCGCGCTGGCCGGCGGCTGGATCGACCAGCCGTTCATGTCGCAACTGAACCCGACGCCGCCGGGGTCGATGGTGGTGATCAGCCTCAAGCCGACCTTCCGGTGGTTCGAGCGCGCGGGCATGGCCACCGGCACGCGCAAGGTGGCGCTGAAGTTGTGGGGCGGACGGATGCCGGCGGGCGATTACGCGAAGCGGGTGGAGGAATTGTACGCGGAAGAGAACAAGGGCAAGCCGGAACCGTCGGGTAGCCAGGACATGATCGGCCTGCTTTACCCGGGAGTGAACCGGTTGGATTTCGATTTCACGCATCAAGGCGGGATTTTCCCGAAACACATCGAATCCAACCATGATCCTGACGTCGCGCGCTGGCTGGAGAAGGTGATCCAGGTGTTGCCGGTCGAGCCGCGTCCGGAAGGATACAACCCGCTCGGCGTGAAGAATCTCGACCGCGAATGGATCCGCCGGCTTGGCCAGAGTGGGCGCGATTGTTATGACGCCATCCTAGCGAAGAATATCGACCGGCTCGGCGCTTCGATGAACGAATGCATGGCTTGCTGGGAGGTGCTGCTGCCGCACGTGATCCGCCATCCGACGCTGAAGGTTGACCTGGTCGGGCTCATGCGTTACTACCAGTCGAAATATCCCGGGGCGATGTATTCCGGCTGCGGCGGCGGATATCTTTACGTGGTTTCCCGCCGGAAAATCCCGGGCGCGTTCAAGGTGGATGTGCGCATCGCTTGAGTCGGAGGAGCAACATGCAACGAGTCGTGGTCTCGGCCAGCTTCGATCATCTACGGTCGCCGCAGGTGTGTTTGGTTGGAGGAGGCGGCGCAGCTGGGCGAGGTGCAGGTCGCGCTCTGGTTTGACGAGACCGTTCGGGCGATCACCGGCGAGGCACCCAAGTTCCCGCAGGCCGAGCGGGCGTATTGCGAAGCCAACCGGCTCGGCTATCACGTGGTCGCGGCCGACACGCTGGCGGGTTTTCCCAATCCGGACCTCTATGCGGTCAACGAAGATGGTGACAAATCCGCAAAGAAAGAGTATTATGAGCGCCACGGGATTGGATGCGTGCGTGCTCAAGCGCACGCCCAAGGAAGGGCTGGTGCGGAGATCGAGCACGGATTTGCGTTAACCACGGCGCTGGAACTGTGCCCCGTGGCCTCGGAGACGTGGCAGGAAGCGAAGACAGCCGCTGCTGACTTCGCAGAGTAGCACGCGCGGACCGCCGGCCGGCGGCACGGAAAACGGCGCTCTCCCGGCGGGCGCGCCAAAGAGATTTCTCATTTGCAAACACACATCCATTCACTC
>CAIQIC010000360.1 GCA_903871765.1 uncultured Lentisphaerota bacterium | reverse complement strand
TTGGATCGGCACGGAGCGCCGAGCGAAGGCTGTCCGCCGGAGTCGTTTCAACCGTAGGGCGAAACGCGCAGGCGGACATGCAAAGCTGCGCGCCGAGACTACGGCTGGCAAGCCATGCAAGATTTTCACTATGTCTATCGCCTGAGAAGTGCAACAGATCCGGATCAGGTCTATACCGGCCTGACCGACAATCTGAACGCACGGATCAGAAAGCACAACGCAGGCGGAGTGCCACACACCTCCAAGTACCGGCCTTGGGTTCTGGAGTCGGCCCATGCGTTCCGTTCCCGTGAGAAAGCTGCAGGCTTCGAGAAATACTTGAAGAGCGGGTCCGGTCGTGAGTTCGCACGCCGACACTTCTGATATGAATTCCCTGTGGCTCATCATCGGCGCTTTGGCGGCTTTTGCCGTCGCCTACCGCTATTACAGCGCCTTCCTCGCCGCCCGCGTCGCCATGCTCGACGACACGCGGCCAACGCCCGCCCACCGGCTGAAGGACGGCGTGGATTATCACCCCACCCGGCGCCTCGTGCTCTTTGGCCATCATTTTGCCGCCATCGCCGGGCCGGGGCCGCTGGTCGGGCCGGTGCTGGCCGCGCAATGGGGTTACCTGCCGGGGTTCGTCTGGATCGTCATCGGCGCCTGCCTGGCGGGCGCGGTCCACGATTTCGTGATCCTGTGGGCCTCCGTGCGGCAGGACGGCCTGACCCTGCCGAAGCTGGCGCGGATGAATATCGGCCCCGTGGCGGGCGTCACCGCGTCGGTGGCCACGCTGTTCATCATCATCTGCACGCTGGCCAGCGTGGGCATCGTGGTGGTCAACGCGCTGGCCGAAAGCGCCTGGGGCCTGTTCACGATCCTCGTCACGATCCCCGCCGCGCTGATCACGGGTTGCTGGATGTACAAGGTGCGGCCGGGCCGGGTCGGCGAGGCGTCGGTGATCGGCGTGACGATTGTCCTGCTCGGCGTCCTGCTGGGCAAACCGTTTGCCGCCGCGTCGTACGGGCACCTCCTGCTGTTCAGCAAACCCACGCTGTCCATTCTGCTGCCGGTGTATGCCTGTATCGCCTCGATCCTCCCGGTCTGGGTGCTGATGTGTCCGCGCGACTATTTGAGCTCATACATGAAGATCGGCGTGATGGTCGTCCTGGCCGCCGGCCTGTTCATAGCGCACCCGGCGCTGCAGATGCCGGCGACGACGCCGTTTCTCCACGGCGGCGGGCCGGTGATTTCCGGCGCCGTGTGGCCCTTTGTCTGCATCGTCATCATGTGCGGCGCGCTCTCAGGCTTTCATGCACTGATCGCCTCGGGCACCACGCCGAAGATGGTGAACAAGGAATCCGACATCCGCCCGCTCGGGTTCGGGGCGATGCTCGTCGAGGGCTTTGTGGCGCTGCTGGCGCTGGTGGCCGCCTGCGCGCTGACGCCGGGTGATTATTTTGCGATCAACGTGCCGCCGGCGCAGCAGCCGGCGTTGGTCCAGCAGGCGGCGGCGCAGTATGGTTGGGACCTGGCGCCGAAAGAGCTGCCCGCCCTGGAAGCCGGCACCCAGGAGCGGCTGGCCGGCCGTGTCGGCGGCGCCGTCACGCTGGCGGTCGGCATGGCCAAAATCTTCTCCAACATCCCCGGCCTGCAGACGCTGATGTCCTATTGGTATCACTTCGTGATCATGTTCGAGGCGCTGTTCATCCTGACCCTGTTGGAAACCGGGACGCGGGTGGCGCGCTTTGTCTTCCAGGAGGCGGCGGCGGCTTTCACGCCGCGCGCCGTCCTCGGCGGCCAGCCCCGCTGGGGTATGAACATCTTCATGAGCGTGCTGACCTGCGTCTGCTGGGGCTACCTGCTCTACACCGGCAACATCAACACGCTCTGGCGCATGCTCGGCATCGCCAACCAACTGCTGGCCACCATTGCGCTGGCCATCGGCACCACCTACCTGCTGCGCCACGCGCCCAGGCGGGCGCATGCGCTGCTGACGGGGCTCCCGCTGCTCTTCATCATTGTCACCGTGCTGACCGCCGGGTCGCAGAGCGTGGCCGGTTGGTGGCGCGTTGAAATTCCGGGATTGCGGGCGCAGTTGCACGCGCCCGGTCTGGCCGCTGCCGCGGCGGAGACTCTGCGCCAGCAGGTGTTCAACCTCCGGCTGACCAGCCTGCTGGCGTGCATCATGCTGGCACTGACCGTGATCATCGTGCTCGATGCCGTGCGCCGCTGGCGGGTCCTCCTGGCGCCAGGCCACCCCCGCTCCTGAGCGGCGCGGCCAAGCCACCGCCTCCAGTTACCGAAAAATCAGGGAATACCTGATGCGATTATTGTTTTCCTGGTCCTTAAGCCGTGATAACTTGACTCGTGGTAGGGTAAAGAAGGTGGGTATGCAAATGACGCCGCGAGCGATTCTCAAGCATGGAACCGGCCACAAACCGTTCCGTGTTCTGATCGTGGATGATCATCCGCTGGTGCGGGAGGGGCTGGCCAAGCTGATCCAGGAGACACCCGATCTGGAACTCAGCGGCGAGGCCGGGGACGTGAAAGAGGCCCTGCAGGCCATCACCGGGGAAAAGCCGGACGTGCTGCTGCTGGACCTCTCCCTGCCGGGACGCAACGGCATAGAACTGATCAAAGACCTGCACCTCCGGTACCCCGATCTGCCGGTGTTGGTGCTGTCCATGCACGAGGAGAGCTTCTACGCGGAGCGTGTGCTGAGCGCCGGTGCCAGCGGCTACATCATGAAGCAGGAGCCGGCGGCCCATGTGATCGAAGCTCTGCGCACTGTGTTGCAGGGCGCTGTGTACTTGAGTCCGGCCATCGGGGCCCGGCTGTTGAAAACGATTTTTAGCGGCCACCGCAATCCGCAACCGCGCACGAGCATGGAACGGCTCAGCAACCGCGAACTGCAGGTCTTTGAATGCATCGGCCAGGGCCTAACCACCCAGGAAATCGCGGCGCAACTTCATCTGAGCGTGAAGACGATTGAAACCTACCGCGCGCATGTCAAGCTCAAGCTGGGCTTCAATAACCACACGGAGCTGACGCACCAAGCCATCCGCTGGGTGGAAGCCGAAACCGGCCGCGGGCCGGCCTAGCTCAGCGCTTGCCCCCGGCTCAGACGGCTTGCATCCCGGCGCTTAGCGGCCACCCGGCGGGCCGAGCACCAGGCGGCTGATCATGGCGTGGCGCAGCGCTGTTGGGCCCTGCAGGCGCCGGCGCAGGAGCGATTGACGGGCCGGCCGCGACGTGGCGCCGATCGATTGGCTGAAGACGCTCCCGGGCCAACGCATGTGCATCAGGGGCGTAATGTGCAGTTGCGCCTGCAGGTTGGATGCCGGCTGGGGCAGACCGGGTATCGGGACCGGTACCGCAGCGGCCGGCTGGTCCGACACCAGCCGCGCCGCCACGTCGGCCAACGTCCGGCGGCCGGCGCCGGGCTCCGGCCGGCGGCGCGGAGGCGGGGGCCGTGGAACACGCGCTGTCCGCGACTGGAAAATTTGCTCCGTTACCGGCCGCGCCGCCGTTGGCAGCGCGTACGCGGATGGACGCGGGGGCATCCTGGCCGGGCGCGGCCGGGGTAATTCTTCCGTCACGGACGCCGCCTCCGTTCGCTCTTGCGGCGCCAGTTCTTCCGTCCGCCGGCCGGAGAGCATCTCCATGAATTCCTTGAAATCCTCCGCGGCCGGCCGTGGAGCGGGCCGCGCCGGGCGCGACTCCGATGGAGTCGGCGGGCCCGGCAGCTTGCTCTTGGCGGCGCGGGACAGGAGTTGGAAGACCACCCAGACAACACCCGCCAGAATATAAATGACCACGTCGAAGTCCGACGCGGCGATGGTCAGCGGCAATAGCATAGGCAGCGCCAGCAAGGGTTCAGGGCTCAGGGTTCGGAGTTCAGGGTTTAGGAGGCAGGGGTGCTCTGCTCAGATTTTTCTCCTGCTTTCTGCCTCCGG
>CAIQIC010000359.1 GCA_903871765.1 uncultured Lentisphaerota bacterium | reverse complement strand
GTACAAAGCAGCGGCGGCGGTGGCCCCGAACACGTATTCGTGGTTCAAGTAATGGCCGTTGTCCACTTCCTGGCTGCCGCGGTCGAGGTGGCGCAGCATCGGCGTGAAGTAGATCCCCGTCGAGTCCACCAGGGGCCGCTCGGGAATATCGAACGTGGCGCGAATCGTGAGCAGCTTGCCGCACACCGAACCGATTTTCGGGTGGATGTGCCCCGCCTCGACCAGAGCTTGGATGAAGCCGCCCAACAGCAGGACATCCGGATTCAAGGTCAGCACCCAGGCGCCGCTCGAAATGTTGATGGCCTGATTCTGGGCCGCCGCGAAGCCTACGTTCTCTTCGTTATAGATGATCTGGCAGCGGTCCTCGAACTGTTCCAGGATATCGACGGTGCCATCGGTGGAGGCGTTGTCGATCACAATGACTTCTTTGTTGGGGTAGTTCTGAGCCAGAACCGTCTCCAGGCACCGCTTGATGAACCGGCCGCTGTTGTACGTCACAATGGTGACGGAAACAAGATCGTTATGTGTCATGCGCCTGAACCTGGTCCCTACTCACCTTATCGAACGCTCTGCTATCGTGCCAAAGCGGGCGTACCGCCAGCCTCCCCGATCCGGCCCGACACCAGCCGGAGGCACGCGAAAGAGATCACTCTACCATAAACCGCCAACGGGCTAAGCCTCCGCTGGCGCAATACCCCGAATACCGCTCTAAGAACGCAGCCCGTTACCACCGCCGCCCACACCAGTACCCTGCCGGTGAATCGGAAGTGTTTGAAACTATACCTCATGAGGCTACCATACCAGCAGACCTCCCGTGACTCCCAGGGAATTCTGCCTACCGAATGCCCGCCACCGTGGCCGGCTATCGCGCCGGGCGCATACCGCACTCGAAATCCAGCGCTGTGCATACGCTTCAGAAAGTCCACGTCTTCGAACCAGATTGGATAGAATCCCTCGTCGAACCCGCCGACCGCCTGCCAGGCTTGCCGCCGGATCATCAGGAACGCACCTGCCGGCTGTTCCACATCCGCGGGCGCGTCCAGATTCACGTCCAGACAGCGATAGCGTCGGTTCACCGGATTGCCGCGCCAGATGCGGTTCAACCCCAGCGCTTCGAAGCTGAGAGCCAGGGGCGTGGGGAATCGCCGGATCGAGAAGCCAGTCTGCGGCCTGCCTTCGCTGCCGGTGAGTTTGCCTGCCGCCGCGCCCACGCCAGGATCGCCGCAGGCCGCCGCCAGTTCCTCGAGCCCGGTCTGCAAGACCGCGTCCGGATTCAGCAGGAGAATGTACGGTGTACCGAGGGCCTGGATGCGCGGTAAGCTGGAAGGCCTCCGCCAATTCAGGGCGATGCAGCCTGCTGGCGGCGGAGCCGGACAGGACGGCATAGGAAGCATCGTCGACGAAAGCGAGCGCGAATTGCTCGCGTTGCAGCGGCAGACGGGTTTTGACCTTTTCTGGCGGCTTTACTTCGCACTGACATGAACGGCATTGGCGCTGTCATCGTGACCTACAACTCCGAGAGGGAGATTGGGTCTTGCCTGGATTCGGCGATGAGCCGCGTCGAGAGCGCGATCGTGGTGGACAACGCCTCCAGCGACGGCACC
>CAIQIC010000358.1 GCA_903871765.1 uncultured Lentisphaerota bacterium | reverse complement strand
GCGCTTCCCGCGCCGGCGACGGAGTCGGCGCGGTGCGGTCCAGGAGTCGTGTCAACTGCGCGTCTTGTCGGTTCTGGTCCCGGCGCACATTCAGCACCAGGATGAACGTGACGATGGGCAGGATGGCCAGCGTAATGAACGCCAAGATGCCGAGCACTACCGCCAAGCCTTCCAAGCCCATAACACCTCCCCTGCGCCGAACGCTACCTTACACCCGATATATACCCGTTTTGCTGCCGCACCGGCAAGCCTGGAGAAGCGCCAGCGCAGGGCCGGTCACCAGACTTCGGTGACCTTCTGAACAATGTCATGCGCGAGATCGGCCGCGGCCTTGGGCAGACCGAAGCGTTTGGAGGAGGACATGTCGCCAACGACAGGGAAGGTGGACTCGCCGTTGCAGCGCGGATTTTCGACAATGACCTTGTTATCGCTACGGCGGGTGAGGACGATGGCGGCCTGCAGGGTGAGGCGGTATTCGGTCGCGGCGGTTTTGTTCTGGGCATTGTAAACGAGGGGCGCCAGCCGGTATTGGGTCAGTTTGACCTGCAGGATGGCGTCGGCCTGGTTCTCGGCGGCAATTTTCAAGGAACCGTCGCGCTGGATCTCCTCGATGGCGGAGCGGGTGGCCTGGAGCTCAATCTGGGGCTCGCCGCTTTGATTGATGAACGTGGGGACGTGGATAGTCTTGATATCCGGCGGGAGCATGGAGCCGAGCCGGTAGCCCACGCAACCGGGCAGAACGAGCAGGCCGAGCGCCGGCAGGAGCGCGGCCAGCAGGAGGTTAGGCGTCTTTCTTGGGGTGGCCATCGGTTTTCTCCTTGTGCGGGCTGAGCGCCTCCACGCGCTGCTGGGCCTGGGCCGTCCATTCGGACTGCGGGAAGAGCCGGATAAAGTCCTGATATTCCATCAGAGCGGCCCGGGGTTGGCGGGCCGTCCGGTCATAGAAGGTCGCGCGGTTGAAAGCGATCTGCGCCCGGCGGCGGTAAAGATCGTCGCGGAGTTTGACGGCGACGGGAGCCTGGTCGGATTGGGGATAGCGCTGCACGAACTGCGCCGCCGCACTCCAGGCCTCCTCCAAGGCGGCTTCGTTATGGGGCGCTTCCCGCGCGAGGTGGTCGAGGCACACGGCGCGAGCCAGGGCGGCCTGTTCGGCGAAGGGACTGTTGGGATAGCGCACCTGGATGGAGGCGTAAGCCGCGACGGCCAGTTCGTATTGCTGGCTGAGCTCATAGGCCCGGCCGATCAGGTGCTGGGCTTCATCGGACCGGCTCCATTCCGGGCCGTGCGCGACAATTTTTTCGAAGAGGGGGACGGCCCGTTCCGGCGAAAAAAAACCGGGGAAAAAGAGAAAGCGCGCCTTGCGCCGGTTCATGATCAGCTTGGCGATGTTAAACTGCCGGTCGAGGACTTCGCTGTAGGGGAAGGCCCCGGCATAGTGCTCGATCAGATAGGTGTATTCTTCAAAGGCCGATGACCAGTCCTGCCGTTCCTCCAGCAGGCGCGCATACGTGAATTGCGCTTCCGCCGCCTCCGGCGCGGAAGGCCAGGTGCTGACCAGCGCGCGCAGTTGCCGGATCGCCGCGCGGCTCCGACCGGCCTGCTGCAATTGACGGGCATAGGCCAGTTGCTCGGCGGGATTGGCCTTGACCGGCCGAAGCCGGAATATATTCCAGCCGTGCGCAGGCTGGGCTTCGGTATACGGTGCCGCGGCGGCACCGGCGTTCAGGCCGCACGCCGCACACAGCAACAGCGCGCCGACCGTTCCGCACCGCAAGCCTGGATGCATGGCGAACATGGCGGAACATTAGGGACGGGCCGCGAGACGGTCAAGACTGAAGATGCAATCATTCTTGCCAAAGTGAGAATCCCGGGATAGACTTGCCCCTCAGAAAGACTTTGCAGCATGAACCAAGAGGAGTCTTATGCCCCGCGTATTGGTCGTTGACGACGAGCCGAGCATTCTGAGCGTGCTGACCACCCTGCTCAAGGCCCACAACTATGACGTCACCCCGGCCCGCAGCGGCGAAACAGCCATCGCGCTGCTACAGCAGGACGCCTATGACCTGATCATTTCGGACATCCGCATGGGCGGCATGGATGGCATGCAACTGTTGAAACAGGCCCGGAAGATGAACCCCAACATGGCGGCGATCATTTTGACCGCCTATGGCACCGTGGAAACAGCCGTGGAAGCCATGAAGGAAGGCGCGTTCGATTACGTCACCAAGCCGTTCAAGGTGGATGAACTGCTTATCACGGTTCAGCGGGCGCTGCAGTATTACCACCTGGAGGGCGAAAACCGGGAGCTCAAGCGGCAACTGACGGAGCGCTATCGGTTTGAAAACATCGTGGCCGAAAGTCCGGGCATGCGCAAGGTGTGCGAGATGATCGCGCAGGTCGCGCCCACGGACACGACGGTGCTGGTGCTGGGCGAAAGTGGGACGGGCAAGGAGCTGGTGGCCAAGGCGATCCACGCCCACAGCGCGCGGAAAATGAAAAACTTCCTGCCGATCAATTGCGCCGCCCTGCCGGAGCCGCTGCTGGAGTCGGAAATGTTCGGCCACGTCAAGGGCGCGTTCACCGGCGCGACAAGCCATAAGGAGGGGCTGTTCGAGGCCGCCAACGGCGGGACGATTTTTCTGGATGAAATCGGCTCGATGCCGATGTCCATCCAGGCCAAGCTGCTGCGAGTGCTGCAGGACAAGGAGATCCGGCGCGTGGGCAGCACGGAAAACGTTCCGATCAACGTCCGCGTGCTCGCGGCAACCAATGACCGACTTGAACAGTTGATTGAACAGGGTAGGCTGCGGGAGGATTTGTATTACCGGTTCAGCGTCATTAGCATCGAAATCCCTCCACTGCGCGAGCGGCCCGAGGACATCCTGCCAATGATCCAGCATGTTTTGCGGCGGGAGTTGGGGGACAAGAAGCAGTTGCCGCTGTTCGATCCGGAGGCCCAACTCATCATGGAACAATACCCATGGCCCGGCAACGTGCGCGAGTTGGAAAACGCCATCCGGCATGCGCTCGCCTTTGCCCGGGAGGGCCGGATTACCAAGGATGTCCTGCCGGCCAAGATCGTGAATGCGGTCGGCAATCTCGGTCCCCAAGCGGGACACAAAGCGGCGTCCATGGATGAATTTCGCGGCAAGTCGCTGAAGACCTTCCTGCGCAAGAAGGAAAAGGAGTATTTGGCCATGGTTATCGCCGCTAAAGGCGGCGACAAGGAAAAGGCCGCCAAGGCCTTGAAAATCAGCCTTGCTACCCTTTACCGGAAGATACCCGAAGACGCGGATTAGTTCGCAACTTTGATAATTTGTGAAGAGCTTCCCGTTCGAACAGCCGTGCTTCTATTTCACACCGTTGAAGCTCCAGCGCTCTGCAACGCTGCGAGGATCTGCTGGCCCAGTTTACCGTGAGCGATTTTGTTCAACGCCCAACAGGAGCCCCATGAAAACCGAACGAACCTTGCGCTTCCTGGCGGCGGCGGATGTGCGCCAGGCGCTGCCCATGCCGGAGGCCATCGCCGCCATGCGGGCCGCCTTCCGCGAATTGTCCGAATGCCTAGCCGTCGTCCCGCCCCGCGTGAACATTGCCATCCCCGAGCACAAAGGCGACGTGTTGTTCATGCCCGCCTACAGCCCCGCGGCGCGCCGGCTCGGGCTGAAGGTGATCACGCTCTTCGAAGACAACCGGGCGCTTGGTTTGCCCTTCATCCAAGCCCTGGTGATGATCTTTGACGCGCAAACGGGCAGTCCGATCGCCATCATGGACGGCACCACGCTGACTGCGTTGCGCACCGGCGGCGCATCGGGAGTGGCGACGGATCTGCTGGCGCGGCCGGATGCCAGCCGCGTGGCCATTTTCGGGGCCGGCATTCAGGCCCGGACACAACTCGAGGCCGTCTGCGCGGTCCGGCCGATTCGCACGGCCCGGATTTTCGACGTGGACCGTGTCCGTGCCGAAGCCTTCGCGGAGGAGGCGCGCACGACGCTGAAGATTTCGGCCACGGCCGTGGCCACCCCGGCCGCGGCCCTGGACGGCGCCGAGGTGGTCTGCACCGCGACCACTTCGACCACGCCGGTTTTTTCGGACCACGAACTGCCGCCGGGGGCGCACATCAACGCGGTCGGATCCTACAAGCCGTATGTGCGCGAGATTCCGGCCGCAACGGTGGTCCGGGCGACCGTCGTCGTGGATCAGACGGCGTCCGCCTGGGAGGAGGCCGGCGATCTGATCATGCCGCGGAAGGATGGGCTCATCACCGCGCACCACATTCAAGCCGAGCTGGGCGAAATCATCGCCGGCCGGAAACAGGGGCGCCGGGACCGCGACGAGGTGACGCTCTTCAAGTCCGTGGGGCTGGCCATCCAGGATCTGGTCGCCGCCGATTATGCGCTGGCCAAGGCCGAGGCGCTGCAGATGGGAACCTGTGTGCCGGTTTGACGTCCCGTCCGGACAGGGCCTGGACCGCGGCGCGCCGGAACCGGCGGCCTCAGGGCAGCGTAATGTGGAGACGGTAAAACTTCTGCGGCGCCACCGGGTTCGTGTCCGTGATGCTGCTTTGATCGCCGTTGGTGACGGGATCGGCATAGCCCGTGAGCAGCGCCCATGTGATCATTTTCGGCCGCGTCTCTGACGCGGCGCGCCACTTTCGCCGGGTCGGGAGACCCGGCCTACACACCGGCATCCTGGCGGTTGCGCGACCGGGATCCATCATTTTTATTCGGGCGGCGGGACGGGCGGTATTTCCAACGGAGGATAGACCTCTTGCCGGGCTTTGGCGCGCCACGCGACATCGCCATAGACGCCGGCTTCCGCCGCGTCGAAGGGTTGGAAGCCGAGCGCCAGCGCCGGCGAGCCGGGGCGGAGGCGGTAATCGCGGTGCGCGGCGTCCTCGAAGAGCGGGTCGGCGATCAGGCTGCCCTGCTCGCGGCCCTGGCCGGCCCAGCCGGGCGCCACGGCGGTATTCGTCGGCGCTGCCAGCAGCGTGGCCTGCCAGGCGGCCAGGGGTTTGCCGACGAACGTCACCGGCTGGTCGCCGGTGTTCCAATAGAGGTTGCTGCGCGTGAGCTGGCGGTTTTTCTCCCAGGGACCGGCCAGCGCCGGGCTGTTGTTGGTCCAATAGACCAGGTTGTGCTCGAAGGTGAAGGACAGGTGGTTTTCCACGCGCGTCAACTGCAACTGCTGTTCGCGGCTTTCCGCAAAGATATTGTTCCGCAGCACATTCTCCCGGCCGTAGTGCTGGTGAAAGCCGCCGGTCTTGGTGTCATGAACGAGGTTGTTCTCGAAGAGGATGCCGCTGCTGCCCTCGTCGGTGTACAGCCCCCAGCCGCCGTAGGAATAGGAGAATACGTCGTGGAAGACATTGTTGCGCACGACGGTCCCCGGTGACCGGCCGAGGGTGTATATGCCGCCCAGGTCGCTGAGCAGGCCCCAGCCCAAGTGGTGGACATGGTTGAACGCGATTTCATTGCGCTCGGCCAGGCTCGGGCCATAGCCCCACGTCCAGCCGACGCTGATGCCGGTGTAAAAGAAGTCGGCAATTTCGTTGTGGATGACGGCGTTATCGCCGCTCTGCCCGATCCATACGCCGACGGCGCAGGGGAATATGTAACCGCCGTGCCGCACGATGTTGTTGTCCACGGTGATGCGGCCGGTGCGCCCGGCCTCGTCCGGCCGGATCTCCATCTCGCCGATGCGCACCCCGCCCGCGCCCAGGTCGTGCAGGTGGCAGCGGCGGATGACGTTGTCGCGGCAGCCCCGGCGGAACCAGATCCCGTAGATGCCGACGTGGCCGATTTCGCAATCCTCGAACGTCACCCGGCGCGCGCCATCGGCCTGCACCACCGCGCCGATGCTGGCGGCAGCCTGCACCGGCTCGAAACCGGCGGGCGGCGTGCGCCACTGCGCATGTTCCCAGACGAGCCCCCGGAAGGCGACCTGCTCGACCCACCGGCCGGCCGCCGGATCGCCGGCGAGAACGACGAACTGCTCCGCCACCGGCGCCACGACCTCCGCCCGGCGGAGATCCTCACCGGGCAGCGGCAGGTAATACAGCATACCGCCGCGGTCGAGGAACCATTCGCCGGGGGCGTCAAGAAACCGCAACGCATTCTCCAGGATGAACGGCGCGTTCTTCCGCCAGGGGTTCCATGAGTTCATCTTCCCGCCGCTGGTGACAAGCATCGCGGTCTGTGCATCGAGCTGTTCGATGAACCGGCGGGTGTGATCCCAGTTGTGGTACACGACCAGGTTCACATCCGCGAGTTCGCGCGCGGAGAGCCCGGCGAGCGCGGAAAAGTCAGCCGGACGCAGCCAGACCGTCCGCTGCATCCGCGGCGTGGGCTGGCCGGGAATCGCGCCAAGCGGCTCCTCCTTCAGATCGAGGAGGTGAAACCAAAACTTGTTCGGCGTGCGGGCGCGGACGGCGCGCCGGCCGTTGACGAACAACTGCTCGAAGTACCAGGTGCCGGCGGCGACGTCCGGCACCTTGGTTCGCCAGAGGCCGTTCGTCCCCGGCCGCCAGCCGTCCAGGACGCGGCCACCGCTGAACACGGGGTGCGCGCCCGGCGCTGCCTCGTAACTGATCGGCGCCTGTTCCGTGCCGCTGTCCTCCGGCCCGAGTCGGAGCGGTGCGGCGATCCGGTAGCGCCCGTCGGCGACCAGGACGCGGACGGGCGCGGTCAGCGGTCCGCCAGCCTTGAGTTTGCGGACCGCATCGCGCGCGCCGGTGAGCGAAGCCAGCGGGCCATCGGTATGCCAGAAATTCGGCCGCGCCCGCCGCCCCGACCACGCATCGTTGCCCTCCGGCGCCACGTGCAGGTCGAGCGCGCCTGCCGGCGCCACCATCGCCTTCTGGTGAGCCCAGTAAATCAGCGACGTTACACTGGCGAGGGCCAGCACAACCGCCACGACACGCCCCACCCTTGCCCAGGGTTTCGATCGGATCCGGCTCCATGACAGCGCCGAGAAGATCAGAAAGCCCAGCATGATGGGGAGGGGCGACTGCAAGAAGTCCATCATCCTGATCTCCTTCAACATACCAGCGCAAGCCATCGCCGACGGCCGTAACGAAGCGGCGGGCTGTGCCAACCACTATCCGATTAGCGGAACGTTTCGGCCAACTCGCGGACCGTGGCCACCGCACACCCGCAAAGTAGCAGGCTGGCGGCCACAACCGGCCACCATGCCTGACTCCGGGACCGCCGCCCGAGCCACATTCCCCGCATCACCATTCCAGCGGGCGTCTGCTCCGTATTAGCGCCCATGCTGCACCCAACACTACGGCCAACAGCGCCGCCAGCAATAAATCGGCGATAAGCGCCCACCAGTGAAAGTCGAGATGGCCTGCTATTCCCCCAAACCTCCGGAAAACAAACGGGAATCCGATGACCTCCAAGCCGTCCGTCTGATACGCGTCACGGGTGCGCAGATACGGCAGCAGATTCAGGCCGACCGCGAGCAGGCCACCGGCCGCAACGCCATCCCAGAATTCCCCGCGAGCCTTTGATGCTTGCATGGTTGATGGCATCCCAGGTATCAAAACGTCATTTCGGCTTGGGGAGTGCCGCATATTCTTCCTGGGAAAGATACTCCCCCACTTCGGTTGTGAAATGCAGTTCGCAAACCTGTTTCCCTTCGAAAGCAGGCACCGCAAAAGATCCGCGAGAAGCGAACGAAAGGAGGATTGTGCCGCAATCGAACTCATGCCGCTCCATACCGGCGACAATGCGACCGACGAAGAAATACCAGCCCCCATAGAAATGTGGCTGAGACTCGCCTGGCACCTCCCACACCTCGATTTCGCCGCGCAGTGGTATGCCCAGCGCAGCGAGGAACTGCCGCACATCGGCCGGGACGACATGATCCCGCGCGGCTGCCCAGTTTCGGCACTGTGCACAGCCGCACGCCTCGGGGCCGGGCACGGCGATTTGGGCATAGCACGCAGCCGTTGCCTCTCGGTCGAACTCGATCTTATAGCCGCCGATGTCAAGCTGTGTGCTCATGTCTGGCCGATTATCAATATCGGGTCATGCCGCAACGTACGGACTTCAATCTGTTCATAACCATGGCCCGTAATGCTTGCCCATGGTCGTAGGTCGAGACGTGACCCATGAGCATTGCTTGCGATCATCAATGGCGCCGCCAAAAGCGAGTTGCCACCGCCGCTTTCATCTCGGTCACCGTTTTGGACGGCTGCGCGGGGTCGTGCAGCCGGCCAAAGACCTCGTCCACGGACTTCGTGATCGGTTTCAACAAGGCTTCGGAATGTCCGTGCATCACGAAAGCCACGCGATCGCCGGAGCGCAAACAGAGCGCATTTCTCACCACCTTGGGCATCGTGATTCGACCTTTGGTCGTCAATGTCGCCACGGGCATGTATTGAGCTCCTTCTTTCACGGGACTTTCCCGAGGGTCACGCTGACATCAACGTTCAAGACGACGGGGTCAAGGTCGTCCAGAACGATCACATTCTGAATGAGGCCAAAGCGAGCGCAACGCAAAAGCGCAAAAAAGCAGGGGCTCCCTTTCGCGCATTTCGCGCTTTTCGTAGTTAATCTTTTCTTTCAGCTTCCGGCCTGGGCCGTCAGGTCAGGCTCCAGCCGTTGTGGAACTGCGGATGGAGGAGCTTGGTGGCCTCCGCACTGTTGGTGAAGCGGACCGCCTGTGCATCGTACAGAAGTTTTTCGCTGCCCGTGCGGATCGCGGCGACGCCGAGCAAGCCGATCTCGCTCAGGCGTCCGCCGTACTCGAATGGCGCGTTGGACGGCTTGCCGTCGCGCACCGCGTTGAGCCATTCCTTGTAGTGCCCCGCCCGGCAGCGCTCGATCTTCTGTTCCGGCCGCTTGTAGGCCTTCATCTTCTCCTCGGGGATGATGCGCACGCCGCCCGCGCCATGCGAACCGTACATGATCTTGCCGCGGTCGCCGATCACCACCGCGCCGGTGTCCACCACGTTCTGGCCTGCATCCAGTTCCTCCGGGCGCGGGATGGGCTTCACGCCGTCGAACCAGATCAGCTTGACCGGCCCGCGCTGGCCCTTGGCCGGGAACTCGAATGTGACCTTGCAGCCGGCGGGATAGCAGTCCGCGTTCTCTTTGCGATCGTAGCCTTCGATCTCGGCCTGCACGCTGGTGGGCATGTCGAGGTCCAGCGCCCAGAAGACGGGATCCACCACGTGGCACACCCAGTCGCCGAACGCGCCGCCGCCGTACGGCAGCCAGCCGCGCCAGTTCCACGGCAGGTAGTCGGGATGGTAGGGCCGATGGGCCACGGGACCCTGCCAGAGTTCCCAGTCCAGTTCGGCCGGCACCGGCGGCTGCTCCTTGCGCACATTGGCCAGCTTGTCGATCCGGCAATAGGTGTCGCGCATCGCGCCGCAGCCGGCATGAATCTCGGTCACGTTTCCAATCGCGCCGTCCCAGATCCATTCGCAAAAGACACGGATCGTATCGAAGGAATGGCCCTGGTTGCCCATCTGGGTGATGAGCTTGCGGTCCCGCGCCTCCTTGCGCATGGCGCGCAATTCCGCCACGGAATGCGCGAGCGGCTTCTCGCAAAAGACGTGCTTGCCGTGCCGCATGGCCGCCAGGGCGGCGATGGCGTGCGTATGGTCCGGCGTGCCGACGAGCACGCAGTCAATCTGCTTGCTCATCGCGTCGAACATCTTGCGGAAATCCTTGAAGCGCTTGGCCTGCGGGAAACGTTTGAAGCTGCCGGCCGCGCTCCGGTCGTCCACGTCGCACAGCGCCACGATGTTCTCGTCCGCCATGTTGCCCAGGTCGCCGCCGCCCTGGCCGCCACAGCCAATCACCGCGAGATTCAGCTTGCGGCTGGGCGGGGTGTTGCCCTCGCCGCCCAGGATGGACCGGGGCGCGATTTGAAACGCGCAGGTCGCCAGCACCGCCGACTTGAGGAATGTGCGTCTTTTCATGATGATGGAGCCTTTCTTTCGATGGTTGTTACTGCCACGAAAATCACAGATTACTTGGTCAAGCTAATGACATGGAACGGCACAAGAATCAATGCAAAAGAACGGCGGCAAATTTGCCTCAGGCCGATGACCGGAACAATCGCAACTGCCGCCGGCAACCTGGCCAGGGCAACGGCGCTGCTTCTCATCGTCTGCAGGCTGAATGACGATATAACAATAATACATCCGGCCGGATAGAATTTTGTTATATGTTGAAACGCGCAGGCGGCCGCGTTCCACTGCCGCCCAAGGGAGCCAAAGCTCATGTATTCCGGCGACGATGCCGCGGTATGCTGAAAGAGAATCGGCCGGAATGTTGACACGTTCCGCTCCGACCACCCTCACATTTCACTATCCGGCCGGATAGTGAAATGTGAGGGTGGTCGGAGCGGAACGTGTCAACATTCCG
>CAIQIC010000357.1 GCA_903871765.1 uncultured Lentisphaerota bacterium | reverse complement strand
GACAATACCAAATGGATCACAACGCGCTTTTCAGATGAAGCGGCGTACTGGCGCAATGTCATAGCTGCACTTGCAAAAACTGAACTGAAGCAACATTGATGAATAGTAATATTTGCGCTTGAAATATCGCCTTATTCCCTACTTTGTAATAGGAATAGTAGCTCAAACATTATCGAATAATCAGACTCATTATTGTTGAAAATTCCGTTCCAGGATTTCGCAATCGAGCGCGAAAGCTCAGGGTGAATTCTGGGTGCCAGTTCTTTTATTACATGATTAACCATTTGTACTATAAGTATAAAGCTAGAAACGCTCAGATGATGAAATCAAATAAATGCCAGAACTGTGAAACAGAACGGCGGCTCATTTACAAAGCTGGTTACTGCAAGAAGTGTTATCGATGGGCGATGCAACTCAAGCGATCAAAAAGTGCTTCATCATCTGAAAATGAATCGCATGTCAACTTCAGCCAGATTCAAGCACAGATTGCGTTAAAGGAATTGGCATGGCGTGAGGAGCCATTCGTCAGGGGTGTGTGTCACCCGCTAAGACTAGAATCTATGTTCCACGCGGTATCAGCGGAATGCCGGTCAGAAATAGGATTTTCTCTTTCTGATATTTTGCACAACATGTCCGAGCAGGATCGATTCAGGTGTTATAAAATTCTCCTTGCCATCATTGAGAATACGCCTCGATATGCTCCAGTTTTGCATACATTTATGTCGTCAATCAAAGGCGTGTACATGCAGGAGTGGTCAAACCGTCTTAGAGACGCATCCGAAAAAGATCGTGAGGAACGTCGTAGATTGGACAAAGGACCTCACAAAGTTAATTAATTCATTTTCTGTACAAATTGGAGGAAAAGATCTTCCTGCTCCTCACGGGGGCGACTGGCGGGTCACGATCGGGACGTAGCCGATTTCGAGTCCTTTGGGCGGTGTGACCATCTGCGCAGTGTCGAGGGTCGCCAGCGTGCCCAGCCCGGGCGGCGGCAGGTACTCCTTGTCCGGCGTCCACAGGGCGTGCATCTTCTCGACCATGGCCTGCAGGCGGTTTTTTTCCGCAGCCGTCAGATCGGCGTCCTGGAGCGCGGGTTGGTCTATGAAGCGATACCAGGCATAGGTCACCACGCTGCCGTCCGCCAACGTCACTTTGAACGGCCCCGCCTTGGGCCCCGGCTTCGTCCAGACGTTGTCCCCGGTGGTGGGCGCGGTGTAGGAATCGCGCGCTTCAGCGGGCTGGAATTGTGTTTCCTTCAAGCCGGTTGCCGCCGGGACGGCGTCCGCCTGGCAGGCGATCAAATCCTTGCCCTGTTCCCGGCAATATTCCGGGAACGAACCGCGCCGGAAGGCGCCCACCCAGGGCTCGAGCACGGACTTCTGCCATTGCAGGCCGAAGGTGGTCTGGTCGAAGGCGCAGGTTTCCACCCAGTTGCTGCAGCCCAGGATCCGATGCTCCCGTCCGCCCTGCCGCAGATCCAGCGGCCGGGCCTTGCAGGGCGGAATCACCGCGCCGCGCTCGTTGAATTTCCCCGCGGCGGCCGGGCCGCCCGCCAGCCATTTTTCCACCTGGCGGTACAGGGCGTCCTTCGAGTAGTGCGTCAGGTTGTGGATCAGGATGGTGCGCCCCTGTTCGTCCGCCGGGAATTGCAGGCGCGGGATGCGGGTGTAAGTGGCGCCCTGCCGGTCCTGGCCGATGAAGCGCGGCACGGTGTTGACCTCGATCGCGCCGCCCGTGACCAGCCCCGGCAGCGCGTCCAGGCCGCGGCCCACAGCCGGCGGGTGCCGGCGCGAGATGCGGCTCCAGGTCACCGGGGTATAGAAGGCCACCGGGCCTTTGAAGTTCTTGGAGTTGATGAACATCGTCCAGCATTGGTTGCCGGTGGGAATCGGCAGGCCGGCGGTCGTTTTTTTCGCCTCGGTCAGCGGCAGCACCATCCAGGCATAACCGAACAGCTCGCCGCAGGTACCGGCCTGGAAGGTCAGCCCGTCGGGCGGCACCAGCAGCCGGGGATTGAGCTGGGCGATGCCCATCTCGTCGGGTTGCAGCGCGTTGATGCTGCCGAACCCCCAGCCCGGCGACGAGATCTCGTGGTTGTAGCCGTTGGCGGTGCCGTTCATGCGAAACTTGGCGGTCGTCGAGCCGAAATGCGTGCTGCCCCAAAAGCCCAGTCCGCCCTCGATGGTCTGGAACACATCCCGATAACTCGGGCCGCGGTCCCGCATATGGTCGCGGGCG
>CAIQIC010000356.1 GCA_903871765.1 uncultured Lentisphaerota bacterium | reverse complement strand
CGATGACAAAGGATTGAAGGCCGTGGGCATCGCTTAGGCTGCTCAGGAGGGTAGCGCGCTCCCGCCCGGTGGCAGGGTCTTTGCCGCGCACAATTTGGGCGCCGTCCGCTTTGCTCAGCGTCTCCAACAAGGCCGTCCCCAGCCACGGCGTGGCTCCCGCAGTCACGGCGGGTTCAAAGTAGACTATATTGGGGCCCGGGTCGTAGTGATAGGTCGAGCCGTCCTTGACCCAAGTCACCGCACCTTGGCTGTCCCGCATCACGAGGTCGGTGGATTGTGTCCCGGCTTCGTTGGCCCGCATCCAGATCTCGGCCGTACTCCCGGGAAAGGCTACAACCATATGAACGGCTCGCAGTTCCTTGAGCACCGCGATTGTTTGCTCCAGCGCCCAAACCGGCGTGGCCAGCCGGCCCAACAGGATGATGGACAGCACGGCCACCAGCAGGAAGGCGGTGGCAGTGGCCAGTTTGGCGATGGGATTTCTCCGAACGAATGCCCACGGACGGAATTTCCCGACCAGGGCTTGCCGCCGCTTGAACTCCTCGTGAGCCTGCAGGATCTCCCGGAGGATCTCTTGGTCCCGACGGGCATCGGTGGCGATCTCGATTCCCGCGATGAATTCCTCGACAACGCTTGATGGTTTCATGTCACAGTTCTCCGTTTAACTCGGTCCGGAGTTTTTCCAGCCCATACCGGTAGCGGCTCTGCACCGTGTTGATGGAAACGTCCTGGGATCGTGCGATCTCCCGGAATCGGATCCCGCCGTGCACGTGCAGGATGACGACCTCCCGCTGTTCGTAGGGAAGCTGCGCCAGGGCGCGGCGCAGGGTGGCCAGCCGCTCGCTGGCCATCATCCACCGTTCCGGCCCGGGATCGTCCGAAGCGACCGTCGCGGCCTCGTCGGAAGGGAGGGTTTCCCGGCGCTGGCCGGCTTTATTGAGATTGCGGACGCGGTTGACCACGCAGGTGGCCAAAAAGCTGCGCACGTTGCCGCGCAATCTCACCTTGTCGGGCGACTGGGCGAGCCAGAGAAAAACATCGTGCACAACATCCTCGGCCAAGCCGTTCCGGTTCAGCAATGCGGCAGCGATTCTCAGCAGGTTCCCGCGGTGTTTCTCATAGATCCGGGCCAGGGCGGTGCCGTCGCCCGATTTGAACCGCCAGATCAGTAGCGCATCTTCCAGCATGAATGGGGCAAAACTCACGGCAGGGTTGTTTTTCACCTGTAACACAACTCGAAGGGGGCTTTTCGTCTAAAAAAACGCACATCGGTACGATCTACCCACCTCGATAACAGATAGTCTACGGACATGGGTAACACTTCTAAACTGCGGGGCATGGGTGTCCAAGACAGCGGAAAAGGAAATGACACCGCGCCGGGGCGAGAGGAAGGCTAGCGGTAGAGCGCGGTGACGGGGGTGGCGGTGAGCACGTTGTACTGGCGCATGGCCAGGCGCCACCAGTCGGCCAGCGCGCCGGCCGGCAGGCGCCACAGCTCGCGGTGCAGCCAGATGAGCGAATCCGCGTCAAGCAGCAGGGCCATCTTCTCCCGCGCGGT
>CAIQIC010000355.1 GCA_903871765.1 uncultured Lentisphaerota bacterium | reverse complement strand
GGCTCTTCCGGTTTTAGGTGCAAACACCGCAAAAACCGGGGGGATAGCCGATACCACCGACTCTACCAAAAACAAAATGTTTGTAAAGTACCTCGCGCATTAATTTTTGCGTATCCCCCACCAGAAGGAGAATAGCTTTCTGCATAGAACTCGCAACTGCCTTGCTGCCATAATGTTACGTTGATTGCAACGCCCTGCGCCGGCCTTCCCGAACTCTCTGGTTGGCATTGGTGGGATGCAACCATCGGCGTTATATTCCACCGCACCGATGGCGGGTCCAGCAGGCACCGGTGCCGCTGCCGCCAGTCACGGAAGGCAATGGAGGTCAAGGAGGTTCAAGGATGGTTCGGGTCAACGTGGAACTGGATTTGCCGACGGGCGTCGAATTGTTGGGCTACGAGCGATGCGGCGAGGGGCACGGCTTCGAGGTGAAGTTCCCCTTCCCGGACTTTTGCCGTTGTGACAAGTGCGGGCATGAAGAGCCGGCCAACTACGAGTACAAGAAGACCGTCTATGCGGTGCGCGACCTCGACCTGTGGGGCCAGCCAAGCTTCCTCATCTTCCAGCCGTGCTTTCATCGGTGCGCTCACTGCGGGCACCGCCAGGAACACCTCGCGCCCTTCAAGCGAAAGGACGTGATGTACACGTACCGCTTCGAGGAACATGTGCTGCGGATGCTCATCGGCAGCAACGAGGAAGAGGTGGGCGGGCGGCTGGGCATCTCGGCGGAGACGGTGTCGCTGATCGTGGAGAACCAGTTGCAGGACGACAAGCAGATCGATCCGGCACGGGTCATCAAACACATGGGCATGGACGAGATCAGCCTCAAGAAACGGCACAAGCTTTACGTGACGCTGATGACGGACTTGACCGATCCCAACTCGCCGAAGGTGCTGGCGGTGGCCAAGGGCCGCGACACGGCGGCGGCCGAGCAATGCCTGGGGAAATTGACGCCGGAGCAGCGTGCCGCCGTGGAAACGCACCGCGTGGACATGGGGAAGGTGTATGGCCCTGTGGGCAAGAAGTGGCTGGTCAACAGCCGCCTGGTCGTGGACCGCTTTCACGTCGCCAAGCAGTTCAACGACGTAGTTGATGACTTGCGAAAAAAAAATCACGCGGAAGTACAAGGCGGGCTTGTCGAAAGCCGAGCAGAAGCGGTTCCGCGCGCTGATGTGGGAATTCCGTCGCGACCCGAACGATTTGAAGCCGGAGGAGCACGCGGCCTTGGAGCGTCTGTTTGCCGACGTGCCCGCGTTGAAGGACGTGTATGAGGTGCGCCTGCGTTTCAAGCAGATATTCGACGGCGCGCCGGATCGCGCGACAGCGGAACCAGAACTGGCCGAGTTGCGCGCGCGGACCGGAACCCTGGGGTTGGACTTCAGCAAGTTCTGGACGACCTACGACAACTGGAAGACGGGCATCTTGAACTACTTCAATGGACGTTACACGAGTGCGGCGGTGGAAGGCATCAACAACAAGGCGCGGGTGATCACCAAGCGATGCTACGGCGTGAAATCGTCCGCCACGCTCTGGAGCCGGCTGATCCTGGACCTGAACCGCGCGTCGGACGCGGCAGGCCGGAGCATCACCGAGCTACGGGAGATCGTCAGCGGCCTGAAGGCCGTATTTATGCGGTTTTGCACCTAAAACCGGAAGAGCCAAATTAGATCGCATGCGCGGATGCGGTTGATCACTTTCAATTCCTTTCCCGCCGCATCCAAGCGCGACTGACTAACCGGGATTGGGACCGGCCACAGC
>CAIQIC010000354.1 GCA_903871765.1 uncultured Lentisphaerota bacterium | reverse complement strand
TTGGAGCGTAAACCCTCAGCCCAACCGCGGAAGCTTACCTTCGACGGCGCCTTCGATGCACGGTTGACGGCTTTGGCGTGCTCGCCGGCACCTGCGGGTCGAGCGCGGTGGACGGTGCGTCTACTGGCCGAAAAGGTCGTGGAACTGAAGATTGCGCCCAAGGTCTCGACCATGAGCATCCACCGGTCTCTAAAAAAAACGAACTTAAGCCTCACCTGAGCAAATACTGGAAGATCCCGCCCGATAGCTGCGCCGCCTTTGTGGTGTGCATGGAAGAGGTGCTCGATCTTTACCACCTGCCCTACGACCCGCAGTTCCCGCTGGTCTGCATGGACGAATCCAACAAGCAGTTGGTCGGCGAAGTTCACGCCCCCCTGGCGCCCGCACCCGGGCGGGGTCAAATCCTCGACCACGAATATGTCCGCAACGGGGTGGCGGAAATCTTCCTGGAGGTCGAACCGCTGAGCGGACGCCGCCACGTGGCCATCACCGAACATCGGACCCGCAAGGACTGGGCCCACTTCATCAAAGGCATGCTCGAGGAGCGCTACCCCCAGGCCACCAAGGTCCGCCTGGTGATGGACAACCTCAACACCCACAGCGCCGCTTCGCTCTACGAAGCCTTCGAACCGGAGGAAGCGCGCCGCTTGGCTCGCCGCCTCGAAATCCACTACACCCCCAAGCACGGCAGTTGGCTCAATGTGGCCGAGATCGAGTTGAGCGCGCTGAGCATCCAGTGCCTCAACCGCCGAATCCCGGAGATCACCCTGATGAGAACAGAAGTGGCGGCCTGGGAAGTGGACCGTAACAACCGCGCCGCCACCATCGACTGGCGCTTCACCACCGAAGACGCCCGCATCAAATTAAAACGCCTTTATCCGAAATTATGAATGATACACGATACTAGCAGCCTGTCGGACTTAAGTCTCGAACCGGGGCCCTTGGTATCCGCGGCAACCATAGGCGCCGGAATCACCAAAGGTTCAGGAAACCGGTTGACATCCAACCCAACCGCTCTCTGGGTGCCGGACCCTGGGTTTGAGCCCAAAACCGACCCCCAAGGGGCTTTCGCCCCGCCTTTTACCTCGCCGCCGCCAGTTTGAGGGCCGCTCCCAGCGTGTGTAACCGCCGTACGTTGTAGGCCAGGCAGACCAGTTCCCATTCCAGCGAAACCTTCTTCACCCCGCGCAGCAAAAACTGCCGGAACCCCAGCGCTGATTTGAGGATCCCGAACACCGGTTCAACCGTCTGCTGACGTAATTTGTAGCGCGCTTTGCCGGAGGCGGTTTTTAACCGATGGCGCATCACCTCGCTCACGCTGGCCCCCGCCGGCGGTGGCTCCGGCTCGGCCTTCTTTTCCAAATCGGCGACCGTGCGATGATGACCGATCTTGTCCAGCGGCGCATACACCAGTGTGCCGCTGGGCTCACCGGCCCCCGTCTGCTCGATCTGGTTCACCGCGCTCTCGCTATAGAAGCCGCTGTCGGTCAACACGGCCCCGATGGGGCCGACCTCCGGCGGGATCGCCTTGACCGTCGGCACCAGTTCTTGCTTGTCGTTGGGCGCCTGGCTCACGCGCTGGCCCACGATCAGCCGGCTGTCCACCTCGACCGCCGCCTGGGCGTTGAAGCTCTGCTCGAAATGCTGGCCGCTGCCCGCCTTCATGATCCGGCTCTCCGGATCGGTGAAATTGTGTTGTTCGGTGGGGCCGGGTGCTGGGCGGGGCGGAGCCGGAGGCTTGCCCCCGACGCTTTCGCCACGCTCTTTCCGCGCCTGCCGCTCGGCTATCTTTTTCTCGTGCTCGCCCAGTTCGGCGGCGTAACGCGCCGCCGCGCGTGCCTCAATCTCAGCTCGCGCTTTGGCCAGGGCGGCCTTGCGTTCCTGCCGTCGTGTGATTTCTTCGGGGATGGTCAGTCCCTCTTGCAGGGGCATCGCATCGGCCTGCTCGGCTTTGGCCAGCAGTTGCTGCACCTCCAACTCCAATTGCTCGATCTGTTTGCCCGCCCGCTCGTAACTGACGGCCGCGTGCTTGCTGGCGTTGGCCAGCACCTTGCTCCCATCCACGCTGACGGTGAGCTGTCCCACCTTGAGCACCTTCAACTCCTGGGCCAGTTGGAGCACCTTCACAAAGCTCTGGCTCAAGAGCGGCCCGTTCTCCCGTCGGAAGGTGCAGATCGTATCGTGGTCGGGATGGGTGTCGGCCGTGAGGAAGCGCACCGCCACGTTATCGTAGGTGGACTGTTCGATGCGCCGCGAACCGAAGGTGCCCGTGGCGTAGCTGTAAATGAGCAAGCCCAGCATCATGGAGGGCGGGTATTGCGCGTCGCCGGTGCCGCGGGTGTTCACGTTGACTTGGCGCAGGTCCATGGCCTCCACCGCATCCACGACAAAGTGCGCCAGATGGTCAGCGGGCACCCAGTCGCGCAGATTGGGCGGCAGGAGCAGGGGCGTGTCTCGGTCGATGTTCACGAAGCGCGGTCCCATATTATTTTACTGGACTCCCGCCGCCTCGCCGGTGTTCAAAACTTCAGCAAAATTCCGGTGGGGATAAGTCCGACAGGCTGCTAGCCACGACCACGGTGGAGGTGCCTTTACCAGTTATGGCGCCTCGATTTTGAACATTCGCCGGGCGGCGGCCACCCGCTCCATCAAG
>CAIQIC010000353.1 GCA_903871765.1 uncultured Lentisphaerota bacterium | reverse complement strand
GTGGGCGATGGTCTGGCCGATCTGCATGTAGAGATGCTCGTCAAAGAAGATGCGGACGGTTTTCGGCGCGAGGCCGCAGGCGAGGTACCCGCCGACGAGCAGGGCCAGCGCGGTGAGGATGCGGCGGCGCCCCAGGATCCTGCCCACCGGCACCGCGATGGCGCCGAGCCCGGCGATGATCGCCACCATGCAGGCATGCATGCCCCAGACCGTGGAAACCGGCACCAGATTGCGTTGGTCATCCATGCTGAGTCCGGTGAGCACGCGGCCGGCCCAGAACGCGGTCGCGGCCAAGACGATCACAGCGAACGAGAGCCAGACAAGGCGTTGAAGACGGGGTGTGGACGTCATGGTCAACGGGGAGTTGCCGCAGGCTTCTTGGACAGCAACGCCGAGCCCAGCGCGAGGTGCTCGACCCCGCTTTCCCGCCAGGCCTCGATCACGCCGTCGACGGCGTCGGACATGGGCTTGCCGTGCATGTTGAGACTGGTGTTGATGATCGCGCCGGTGCCGGTGAGGGCCTTTACGTGCGCCAGCAGCCGATACCACGGGTCGGCCTCGTTTTCTACCACCATCTGCGGCCGGCATGAACCGTCGGGGCCGATGGCGCCGGCCAGAGCCGTCCGTCCACGGCTCGTCGTCATGAAACCCATGGTCATGTGAAAATTGACGTCCTGCGGCCCACGGTAATCGGCCAGCAGCACGGGCGCTTCCGAGAGCAGAATGGTGGGGCAGAAAGGCTGGAACCAGACCCTGCGCTTGAGCCGCAGGTTGAGATCGTCGCGGGCCGTGGTGTTGTCGGCGCGGGCGACAATGCTGCGCGTGCCCAGGGCCCGCGGGCCCAGCTCCATCCGTCCCTGAGCCCACATCACGATCTCGCCGGCCGCCACGCGTTCGGCGACGGCAAGCGCGATGTCGGCCGGGCGGAAGCATGCCGCCGAGGCGGCAGCGGCGATGGCTTCGGCCTCGCGTCCCAGATCGCCGTAGTCCGTGCCGAGCCGAAAGTCGCTGAACGGCTGCGGCCGCCGTCCGGTGAGCCGGCGCCAGGTCGCGAGGGCCGCGCCCAGAGCCAGGCCGCCATCGCCCATCGCGGGACAGACTTCAAGACGGGCGATGCCGGGGGTGGTGCGCACGAGCCGGTTGACCTTGATGTTGGAGGCCACTCCGCCGGCGTAACCAAAGGCGTTTCGTCCCGTCGCCTCCACCAGCATGGAGAAAAATCGCGGGACAATGGCCTCCAGCGTTTGCTGCGCCATGCGGCAGATCTGCTCGCGCGGCGTGCACCAGACGCTCCGCGCCACCTCCCGCGCCATCCGCGACGGCGGAATGCGGCAGCGCAACACCGGCAGCCCGCGGGAGTCCGGCATCAGTGTGAACCAGCTCAAGAAAGGATTTTTCGCGGCCGGACTTTCCGCCGCGAAGGTCGCCAGGGCCATGACCTTGCCTTCATCTTCCAACGGGCGCATCTGCAATTCCTGGGTGACGTGCTCGAAGAACAGGCCGAGCGCGGCGGCCCCGGGAATGGAGATGATCCGGCGCAGCGACGCATCCGCCTCGGACCACTCCCAGACGGATCCGGACTCCCCGTCGCCGATGCCATCCAGCGTCACGATGATCGCGTCCTGCCCCCACGCGGGCCAGAAGGCGGCCGCGGCGGCATGCGCCTCGTGATGATCGACGAGGAACACGTCATGGGACGGAACGCCCAGGGCGGCGGCCGAGGTCCGCCGCGTCCACGCGCGCAGGAGGCGGTTGGTCGGCAGCTGTGTCAGCGTGTATTTTGCGAAGGTCTTCACTCCGTAGAACGGTCCGGGATATTCGAGGCGCCGCCGCAGCCGGTAATAATTCTCCTTCAGCGAGGGGAACGTCCGGGTGAGGGTCTTCGCGGGATCAGAGGTGGTGGGCGCCCAGGCGATTTGCCGGCCGGCGGCGGCCTGGCGCATGGCGGCGATGGCCCGCACCGGCAGGCCCACGTCCAGCTTGCG
>CAIQIC010000352.1 GCA_903871765.1 uncultured Lentisphaerota bacterium | reverse complement strand
GCGATGGCGAAGCGGGTGAGCTTGGCACCCGGTGTTTCAACCGTTGGGTTACGGCCTTCCTTTTTGCCGACCATCAGGCCGGTGCCGGTGTGGTCGAATGCCAGGCGAGCCTTGTTGCCCTCGATCTTGAGTGCGGCAAACAAGGGCCCGGAGATCTCGAGTTCTTTTTGTCCATAGTCGCGGCCAAGTGCCCAGCGGGCAAGGCGCATGCCGACATCATATTTGTTGGCCGGATGAATATTGGAGGCCTGGGCGAGCGGCACGGTATCAATGATGACTGCCATGCCGGTGTTGGTAACGGTGAGCGACTTGGTTTGCGCTTCACGCAGTTTGGCCCAGCCATTGCCGCCAGCGGGATTATCGGATACGGCCTGGAAATTCGCGAGCTGGACGTAGTAGAAGGGAAAATCGCCCTGTCCCCACCGCGCCCGCCAGCCGCCAATAAGGGCACGCATCTTGTCGTAATACGGTTCACCCTCGGTGCCATTGGACTCGCCTTGATACCACAGCACGCCCTTGATCGGGAACCGCGTGATCGGATGGATCATGGCGTTGTACATGCTGCTCCAGCCGCCGTCGGCAACCGCCGGCATGGCGGGTGGCGGGCAGGTCGGGACACCAGCGGCCAGTTGCCGCCGTGTCTCGGCGGTCCACTTCTCGATCTCGTCCAGCTTTTTCGGCAGTTGCGCGGTATAGGCTTTGATTGCTGCCTGTTGCGCGGCCAGCGCCGGCTTAAGCGACTTAACCAAGGCGAGCCCTTCAGGTGCCACCCACGGCTGAATCGCCGTGCCACCCCAGTTGACGTCTATGATGCCGATGGGCACGCCGCTTTTCTGGTGGATCTCACGGGCAAAATAGAACCCCACCGCCGTAAATCTGCCGGCCGTGGCGCGCGAGCACACTTGCCAGGGTGATTCTGTTGGTGCATCGATCGCCGGCTGGCCTGACTTTTCGTGCCTGAACTTGATCCGGCGGATCTTGGGCAAGTCCGCTGCCTTGATGTCATCCGCGGCGCCCACGCACCCGCCCAGCGGCATCTCCATGTTTGATTGGCCCGAACACACCCAGATGTCACCTGCCAGGACATTCGTCAGTGTCACGGTGTTGTTGCCCTTGACCGTGAGGTCCAGGGTTTCTCCCGCCTTGATCGCGGGCAACTCGAGCGCCCACTGGCCCTTGGCATCTGCGTTGGTGGTGGCGGTGGTTCCTGCGAGCGTCACGGTCACTGTCTCGCCTGCGTCCGCCCACCCCCACACCCGTACGGGCAGATCGCGCTGCACCATCATGTTGTCGGTGAAGATGGTGGGCAGGCGCACGCCCGCCGCCTGCGCCCAGCCCGTTGCCAGCAAAGCTGACATGAATAGCATCATGGTTTGTTTCATTGTTAGCTCGTTTCGATATTGGTTATTGTGCGGCATCAAGTATGGCTATCGCCTGTTTCCTTATGCTTTCATCCTGGGTGGTCTCTGCCAGGTTCTTAAGCGCAGCCATCGCCTTGTCACGTTCAGGACCAGGGCTTTTGAACTGCTTGACTATCATGACACAGGCCAGCTCAGCTTCCGTCCT
>CAIQIC010000351.1 GCA_903871765.1 uncultured Lentisphaerota bacterium | reverse complement strand
TTCCATGGCCCTCTCCGTGATCGGCGGGCTCATCAGCGCCACGTTCTTCACGCTGTTCGTCGTGCCGCTGGTCTATATGGCCTTCGACCGTCTCGGCGCACGGATCAAGCACCGCGTCAAGAGAGTCATCGGCTGACAGAAATCGGAATGTGGAATTCAGGAGTCGAAAAGAAAGGCTTCCCGGCAAAACCGGGAAGCCTTGTATGTTTCAATCAAGTATCCTGCGGCCTGCTTATATCCCTTTTGCCAGCATATAATACATCTCGTTCCAACGAAGCTCTTTCTTGAAATTCGTAAGATTGGTGTTCTTGTCAATGCACACGAACTCCATGCCCGCCATTGCCGAGAAGTCCTCGATGTATTCCGTGGTAACGGGCTGGCTGAAGGCGGTGTGGTGAGCGCCGCCGGCGTAGATCCACGCGGCCGCGCCGATTTTAAGATCGGGCTGCGGGACCCATATGGCGCGCGCCACCGGCAGTTTCGGCAGGGGAGCGTCAGGAGCGACGCAGTCGACCGCGTTGACGATCATGCGGAAGCGGTTTCCCATGTCGATAAGGCTGACGTTGATGGCCGGGCCGGTCGGCACATTGAACACCAGACGCGCAGGGTCGGCCTTGCCGCCGATACCGAGCGGGTGCACTTCGAGTTTGGGCTTGCCCTCGCCTATGGTCGGGCAGATTTCAAGCATATGCGCGCCGAGCACCTTCATGCCTTTGGGATTCAGGTGATACGTGTAATCTTCCATGAACGAACAGCCGCCACGCAGTCCTTCGCCCATGACTTTCAGGGCGCGGACCATCGCGGCATGTTTCCAGTCGCCTTCGGCGCCGAAACCGTAGCCTGCGGCCATGAGGCGCTGGGACGCGAGTCCGGGCAGCTGCTCCAGGCCGTGCAGGTCTTCGAAGGTCGTGGTAAAACCTTTGAATCCCCCTTTTTCAAGGAAGGATCTGATGCCGAGCTCGATGCGCGCCTGATAGCGGACGTTCTGATGGAGCGCGCCGCTTTTCCTGCCGGCCTCGGCGATCTGGTAAACGGACTCGTATTCTCTGATCAGCTTGTTTATTTCGGCGTCCGACACTTTGTTGATCACGTTAACGATGTCGCCCACGCCGAAGCTGTTGACCGAGAGGCCCAGCCTGATCTGCGCTTCAACCTTGTCGCCTTCGGTGACGGCGACTTCGCGCATGTTGTCGCCGAAACGGGCGATCTTCATGTTCTGTATGTCATCCCATGCCGCGGCAGCGCGGATCCAGATGCCGATGCGCTTCTGCACGTCCTCTTCCTGCCAGTGGCCCACCACGACCTTGCGCTCCAGACGCATGCGCGTCATGATGAAGCCGTGCTCGCGGTCTCCATGCGCGGACTGGTTCAGGTTCATGAAATCCATGTCGATTTCGCCCCAGGGCAGGTCGCGGTTGAACTGGGTGTGCAGATGCAGAACGGGCTTCTGCAGCATTTTCAGGCCGTTGATCCACATTTTCGAGGGAGAAAAGGTGTGACACCAGGTGATGATGCCGATGCAGTTCTTCGTGGCGTTGGCTTTCATGCACAGATTGGTG
>CAIQIC010000350.1 GCA_903871765.1 uncultured Lentisphaerota bacterium | reverse complement strand
GGCGGGGCCAGCCTCCGCAGCGCCGCGAGGAAGGCCTCGACCCGCGCCCGCTCCGTTACCGGATACCACACGGCGTAGACGCCGCTTGGGAAACGCTGCAAGCCCTCCTGCAGCGCGCCGAGGACGGCGTCGAACTCGCCCTGGTCCTCGAATGGCGGGTCGATGAGCACGAGCGCCCGCCGCTCAAGCGGAGGCAACGCCGCCCGCAGCGCGCCGTAGCCGTCGCCGCATTCCACCGCCGCGCGCCGGCAGCGGGCAAACTGCTTGCGCAGCGCACGGGCCTCGACGGGTTGCCGTTCCCAGAAGGCCACCCGGTCCTGCGGCCGACGCACGAGCGCCGCGAACCACGGCGAGCCGGGATAATAGCGCAGCCGGCCGTGACCGGCGCGCGCCCGCTCGTTGAAAGCCCGCACCAGCGCCACGTAGTCGGCCAGCGGCGGCGGCAGGTCCGCCGCATCCCACAGCCTGCCGATGCCCTGCGGCCACTCGGGCGGCCGGCTTCCCCGGGCCGGGGCGGGCGGCGTGGACAGATCGTAGGCGCCGCGGCCGGCGTGCGTGTCAAGATAGAGAAAGCCCTTCTCCTTCCGCTGCAGCGCGCGCAGCAGCAGCACGAGCAGGGTGTGCTTGAAGACGTCGCCGTAATTCCCGGCGTGGAACGTGTGGCGGTAGTTCATGCGTGCAGAGCGAGATTTTGTAGGAAGCCCGCTCGCGGGCGATTCGTCGGTCGCGAGCGCCTTCCTACATGGCAAATCCGTCACGCGCCCGCTGCGCGGTGGGCGAGGTGCTGGTGGACGGGGCCGAAGTTGCCCGCCTCGCAGCACCGCACGAATTCCTCGGTCACCGACTTGAGTTCCTCCCAGCGGCCGCGGATGTCCTCCGCCTCGTGTTTGGTGATGGCGTTGTCGGTCGCGGCGGCGGCGATCACGGCCAGCATGTCGGCGAACTCCTGCACGATGGAGTTGGTGGCGGGGATGAGCTGGACCGCGTGGGATTTTCCCCGCGGGTTGTTGATGTAGAAACCGCCGGCGCGCTCGCACACCCAATGCGCGAGGCGGCGGTCGCCCGTGAGCTTGAGGAGCTGTTCGACGCGGTCCAGCGGGTTGGCGGCGCCGCTGCCCTCGGCGGCCGGTTCGGCCCATTTGTAGATGAGGGAGAGGGAAAGTCCCATCTCGGCGGAGACCTGCTTGGCGCTGATTTTCTGGAGAATGTCCTTGAGCAGCTCGTGCGATTGCATGCGGCCATCGTGCGGGACGGGCGCTGCTTGGCAACGCTGGCGTGGACCGGACCGGAGCCCGGGTTTACTGTCCAACTACGGCCGCCGGGAATCTTTTTGCCTTACGCTCCCGGTTTGTGGCTAAATCAGCCCCTTCATGAACATCCACGAATACCAAGCCAAGGCATTGCTGGAGAAATACGGCGTCGCCGTGCCGAAAGGCGTGGCGGCCCGCTCCCTTGCCGAATTTGAACCGGCCCTTGCCCAGTTTCCGGAAGGACCCGTCGTCG